>CBFDAY010000248.1:0-4775 GCA_965602895.1 uncultured bacterium | reverse complement strand
TTGGAAGGCTTGACAAAACCCTCCTTGCTATTATAAGTTATATACAAGGTAAGCAGTTAAACTGTTAACTTTTCAAGCGGGTCGCGGGGGCTCTTGATGCGCGGGGCACACATCCTCTCACGGATCGCTTAGGAGACCGGCGAATGGATTCCGGAAGCCGAGGCAGACAACAGGTCCGGGAATGTGAACGCTCACATGAGTGGTTCGGTCAATAAACCTTATCGGGGGCGACAGACATGTCCACAATTGATGTAGTGAATTTTGTCGGCCGCAGTCGCGCGTTGAGGCCGGTAGGGCTGCTTCTTAAGAAAGCCTCCGGCGGCAAAAGCGCCGCCCAAATGGCGGCTGGTGCGGGAAGGCGGATAGGTTCGCCCATCATGGGGGCCTATTTATCAAAACTCACCGGGACGACCGTCAAGCAGAATCTTACCGACGGCCGCACCATGTTCAAAACAACAGAGCAGTTCATCACCGCATTCAAACCCGATTTCGTCATGTGCACTTTTCCCGACCTTGCCCTCGAAGCCGAGGCCTGCGGATGCGTGCTGAAAATGCCCGACAACGCGCTTCCCTCGGTGGATATCCATGTTGTCCAGACACAGGCCGACCTCAACAAGCTGAGCATTCCCGACCCGCACAAGGACGGCCGCCTCAGCGTTTTCATCGAGGCGACGAACCTTTTCTCCAAGCGATTCACACTGCCGGGAACGGCGGCCAGCGCCGGCCCCTTTACGCTTGCGGCCGAACTCATGGGCGTCGACATCATAACCCGCAAGGCCCTCAAGGAGCCTGAGCTTGTCCATGAGGTCATGGAATATGCGCTTCAGGTCGTGCAACGCTATAACGAGGAACTGATCAAGGCCGGCGCCGACAGCATCGGCATTGCCGAGCCGACGTGCAGCCTGCTTTCGGCCAAGGTGTTCGAGAAGATAGTGCTGCCCTATCTGCAGCGATACGTCGAGAGCCTCACGGTACCGGCGAGCCTGCACATCTGCGGCCGCGCGAACCATCTGGTGGAGCTGATGTGCAAGACGGGCGTGAATGGCATCAGCCTCGATTCTCCGACCGACATACTAAAAATCAAAGACAAGGTGCCGCCCGACATAATCATCCTCGGGAATCTCGCCCCGGTGGAGGTACTGATGATGAAAAAGCCCGACGAAGTGCGCGCGGCCACCCTCGCGATGCTGAAGGCGATGGAAGACGTGCCCAACTTCGGTCTGCTCAGCGGGTGCGACCTTCCCATCGGCACTCCCATGGAAAACGTCGAGGCCATGATAAACACCGTCAAGGAATACAGGGCGAATTAAGGACGGCAACAGCGAGCGCAAACCTCTCCGAAGAGCGGCCTGCGCGCGTTGCCGACTTGCACAGGCGGAGAACTCGCCTGCATTAACTTGTACGATAAGCGTCACGACTGGAGGGGCAGAAAAGAAAGGCTTTAGCGATGACGGACGAAGCAAAAAAAACTGAGCTGCTGAAGAGACTTGCCGACGGAGTGCTCAACTTCGAGGAGGACGATGTCAAGGTTGCCGCCAACGAGGTGCTCGAACTCGGGTTCAACCCTTACGAGGCCATCATGGACGGACTCGCAAAAGGGATGAACGAAGCCAGCCGCTTATGGGACGAGGAAGAATATTTCGTGCCGGAGCTTTTGCTGTGCGCCGACGCGCTCTATGCCGGGTTGGATATCCTGAAACCGCACGTTAATCTCGAAGATCAACTGAATACCAAGGGAGTGGTCGTCATCGGCACGGTCCAGGGCGACGTTCACGACATAGGGAAAAACCTGGTCAAGATGATGTTCGAGGTCGCCGGATTCGAAGTGCACGACCTGGGCAAGGACGTCGAGCTTGAGAAATTCGTCGAGGAACAACTTCGTACCAACGCTGGGCTGGTGTGCCTATCGGCCATGATGACCACCTCGATGCTCGGCATGGAGCGAGTCATTAAGATGATCCGCGACAAGAACCCGAACGTGAAGATAATGATCGGCGGCGCGCCGATCACCGGCGAGGTAGTCGACAAATTCGGCGCCGACGGCACGGCCGACAGCGCCTCAAGCGCCCTCAAGGAAGCCCTCAAAATGGTCGAGTCACTCCGGGAAATGAACTAGACATCGACCATTTCCCGACGCTTCGAATTCGGACAGCACAACATCGAACCGCCGCTTCCCCCCTTCCCGCGCGTCCTTGTGCCTGTTACCTTAGTCTCAATTCGGGCGACCCACCTGTCGAGTCGCCCCTACAGGCGCGATATTCGTGTCCTTCGCGAATTGGAATTTTTCCCAACGCGTGCTCATATGCAGTAGCCTGAGGGACTGTCCCCTCTAAACAAAAAAAAGGGCCGATGCCGGGAGACAAGGGAGACACATCCGTGGGGATGTTTTTGAGAGGTGTCTCAAAGCATCGGCCTCAGCATTGAGGAACTTTGCATAAAGCAATTTGAATTTTATCTACTCGCATTCGCATTGTCAAGACCTGCGATAGATATTCCCCCGTTCTGTCTTTTCGCAGGTCTGTCAGCGGCTCTCAAATTGAAACCTTTGCCCGATTCATATATAATCCGCCCTGCGACAATTCGACGGGCCGGTCGCAGCTAACCCCGCTTTCCCCGGTCCGCATTCGGACAGACAGCAAAAGGAGATCGACCATGAACGAGGACGTTTACACAAGGCTTCGCGAATATCTCGACAGGCTGCCGGGCGGATATCCCGCCACCGACGTCGGGGTCGAGATCAGGATTCTGAAAAAGCTGTTCTCGCCGGAGGACGCCGAACTTGCCATGAAATTGAATGTCGAGCAGGAGAGCGTCCCCGCTATCGCAAAACGGCTCGGGATGGACGAGGCCGAGGCGGCGGAAAAGCTGGAAGACCTGGCCAAGCGCGGCCTCATTTTCAGAACCCGCGAAAGCGACGGCGTGCAATACCGGCCGATACAGTTCATCGTCGGCATCTACGAGTTCCAGCTGAACTATATGGACCGCGAGTTCGCCGAGATGGTGGAAGAATATATGCCCTATGTGGGCATGTCCCTATTGCCTGTTAAGACCAAGCAACTGCGGGTCGCGCCGGTGGGCACGGCCGTCGACGCCGCTACCGCCGTGGAAACATACAACCGGATTCGCGATCTCGTCAAGGATCAAGAGTTCGCGGCGGTAATGCCATGCATCTGCCGAAAGGAACAGGGCATACTCGGCAACGAGTGCGACCGGCCACACGAGGTATGTCTCTCCTTCGGCCAATTCGGCCGGTATGTTGTCGACAATAAAATGGCAAGACGAATCAGCGCCGACGAGGCGCTCAAAATTCTCGACGTCGCGGAAGATTCGGCGCTTGTGCTCTGTCCCAGCAATACGCAGGATATCGCCTGGATCTGCTGCTGCTGCGGCTGCTGCTGCGGAGGCCTCAGGCGTCTCAAGCTCCTGGAAAACCCGGCGGACTACGTCCAATCGTATTACAGGGCGCAGATCGATCCGGATCTCTGCTCGGCCTGTGGAACATGCGTCGAGCGGTGCCAGATCGATGCAATAACGGAAGAAGATGACGCCATGGAGGTAAACCCGGCGCGCTGCATCGGGTGCGGACTTTGCGTGCCGACGTGCCCGGAAGATGCGATTACACTGATTGAGAAGCCGGATATGAGCGCTCCCCCGGATGACTTCGATGACATGCTTGACAGAATCGCCAAGGAGCGAGGCGTGGCATGAGGGAAAAAGATAGGGGCTTGCCGCACTGGTTTCGGTGAGCCCCGCTTAGGCCCTCCTTCTTAAGGATGAGTTCCAACTATTACATAGCCCGCCGATCGAAACTCCTGAGGGATTTCGACAAGACGGCAAAATATATGAAAAATGCCGTGGCGTCTCGATATGAAGACGATTTCGCCGACGCTGTCCTCAGGGAAACCCGCCGGGAATATGAGGCCCTCATTCCCGAGCTGCCTTACATAGGCGGAAAAAAGAGTCCTCTGACAAAAAGCCTCATCGGCTCCGCCTGGTGTCTGGCGCTCTATCGAGCGCTCAAAAAGCGCGACAAAACGGCCGAGGAGACGGGAGAGATAATCCTCGCGACGATCCGGGCGCAATTCGACCGGTTCCCCCGGCTGTTGCTGCGCCTTATTGGAAGATACAGGTTCAGCAAGCATTATCTCTCGAAACTCAGGAGGCAGGCGGAGATATCGCGGGAGCGCCGATACCCGGGCGACTGGGTACTAACAGTTATCGAGGGTGACGGCCGGGAGCTCGACTACGGCATCGACTATACGGAATGCGGAATCTGCAAGTTCTTCCATGTGCACGGAGCGGACGAACTCGTGCCATATATGTGCGCGACCGATTTTCCCGTGAGCGAGGCGCTGGGAACCGGGCTCATTCGCACGACCACCCTCGCCGACGGCTCCGACAGGTGCAACTTCCGTTTCAAGAAAGGGAGGAAACGGACAGACACCTGACGCGCGACAGTCGCTCCGCCTCAACTCGAATGGATGGTACAGTCCCGAATCTAACGGCGAGTCGCCGCTGACGTTTTTCCTCGCGCGCTCGGCTCCGTAATTCTTGGGACAGCCCTTCAGGCGGTTGCGGATGAACACCGATTCTGTGGGTTCGACATTGTTCGCCCCTGTACGAAATCTGCGAAGATCTGCGTAATCTGCTGATTCCCCTTTTTTGTGTAATTCGTGGTTTCCGTCAGGCCTGGCTGGGGCGATTCGCCTCTTCGGCGGGCGGTGCGTGCAAGTAGCGGTGGGAATATGCTATGGAGCCGGTGGGACAATTGTCGC
>CBFDAY010000247.1:0-4821 GCA_965602895.1 uncultured bacterium | reverse complement strand
CTTCTTCCTCGACGATCTCTTCTACCAGGTAGGTCTCCTCGCTTATTTCTTCGGCTACTTCGGCGATCTCGGCCGTCTCAACGATTTCCACCGTCTCGGTCTCGGGTTCCACCGCCGCCAGCATAATAGGCTCTGAGACCTCGATATCCTCGGCGCGCTCCTCGACCGCGGTCTCCGCGACTTCCACTGCTTCCGGTTCCGCTATTTCCACGATCTCTGCGGCCTCTTCAATCGCCTCGACCTCTTCAGCCTCCGCTACCTCTATGGGCTCGGGCTCCACCGCCGCTTCGACGGCTTCGGTCTCGACTTCCTCTATTTCCACGGCTTCCTTGATTTCTTCCGCCGCGATTTCTTCCATCTCCGTCTCTGCAAATTCTTGCGCGGCGACATCCTCGCTCACCATTGCAACTTCGAGGATCTCCTCGAGCTCGTCTGCGGCCGGCTCCACTTCGATTTCCAGCGAAACCTCCGCCGGCTCAACCTCTTTTGTTGTGGATCCGATTTCCATCGGAGCCACTTCTTCGGCGGGCATTTCGATTTCGGGCGAAGCCTCGATCGCTGCCTGCGCAATCATGGTTTCGACCTCAGGAATCTCGGTCTCAACTTCGATGGCGGGGACTGACACTACTTCGCTTGGGACTTCTGTTTCCCGAGGGAGCTCGATTTCGCTGATGGCCTCCTCCGAATCAAGGGTCGCGCTTGCGAGAGCCGCAACCTCCTCGGTTACCGGTTGCAGGGTTTCGATGGGCGATTCGACGGGAGCCTCCGGCGCCGACATCGGCGTCGAGATTATGAGGTTTTTTCCCGCGATCCTGATTTCGGGAGTTACCTGTTCCTCCAGATCGAGGACCACTCTCGAGATGATCGAGGGTTCCACCTTGTACTGGGCGTTGCGCACCATTCGAATCGGGTCGTTCTCACCCAGCGAGTATTCCGCCGTTGGCGTAATGTTGATGGTATTGTAGAGATCAACGACCAGCCTTCTCTTGTTGTCGTATACAGATGTTTCGTACCTGGGCACGTCGCTCATCTGGATAACGACGTTGATGTCGTCTCCGCTTGGAACAACGTCGACCGAGTAGAGCGCATGCGCCTCGCCGGCGGCTCTCACAATCATGGGATCTTCGATGTCCAGACCGAGGACCTGCAGCCGGTGGAGCTTTTGCTCCGCGACGTTGTTTGACGCCGCCGTCGGCGGAGAGAGCAGGCCGACCAATAGAATAATCGCGACTGATGCCAGAAGAAAACGGAATTTCTTTTCTCTGCTGAGGCTGCCCATTTTCACCTACTCCTCTCTGAGGACCAAGTAGTATCTCATCCCATTTCTGGTGAATCTTACCGTATCTTGTGTTATCGTTGTTATCAACGCTCCGTCATCCAGCTTTTCTCCTATGCCGACCACCTGGTTGTTCACCAGGGCCAGCGGATTGAAGTCGTTCCACACGATTCCCTCTATGGAGTAGCCCATTGACCGCGCGTCGGTCAGGGGCGCAACGACTTTTGTGGCGGGGCCGGCAGCCCTGGATTGATCGCGCTTCAGTTTTTCAACCAGGGGCGCCATGGGGTTCTTGAGTTTCCGGCTTTTGAAAGTGATGTCCGATTCCTTTATCTTCGCGATGAAAGCGGCATACTCGCCTGTCGACGGGGATTGCCGCCCTGTCCCGACGCTCGGGGTCTGTGCCGCGGAGGCGACCGCGGACGGCGGCTTTGGAATGACGCCGGCGGTCCCGCTCTTGCCGGAGGAGAACGTCCCCCTGAGCTGATAAAGGACCACACCCACCGCGAGGACACCCAGAATTATTGCCAGCATGATTTTCTTGTCAATTTTCATGACTGTGCCTCTCCGCTTTGGCTCAGGACATCTTCGCTCACGAACATATAAGTGCTGATGATGAACTTGGCTTTGCTTCGCCCCGTTTTTTCAGGTCCGATCTCGATGTTTTCCACTTTGATAAACCGGTTGCCGAATTCGAGGCTTCTCAGGAACTCGCCCACCTCGGGATACGCGCCCTCCACTCGCACCCTGAACGGGATACGCACGTACAGCTCTTGATCATCAATGGGCTCGGCGGTGATCGATCTGTATTTAACACCGCTCTGCTCGGCTATCCGCTGAAACTGGTTCAGCAGCCTGGGGACCTCCTTCTGCGTCGGAAGCTTGCCCTCGAAGCTTGAGATCTTCGCTCTCACTTCCCGCAGTTCCTTGAGCAGACCGTCCTTCCTGGCCGCTATCGCTCGGGTTTCGCTCAGCTTGGCCTGCGCCTCGGCTATATGGCCGTTCACCTGCTTAATCTGCTCGCCAAGAAAGCCGGCGGCGAGGAAATAGACGAGAGAGATTATTACGAGCAGGAATAGCGACACACCTATGATGATCCAGTCGACTTTCGTTATCACTCTGTCCTTGAAAAAATCCATAGGTCCTCCGCCTTTCACTGGGCAATCTCACAGTCCATGACGAACTTCATCACCGTCTGATCCTTGTAATCCTGCCTTTCGATCGAGCGCATTTCCGGCGCGATGAAACGCAAAGAGAAAACCTCGTCGCTCTTTATGTTGCGTATGAATTCTCCGATCAAGCTCAACCCCTTCTCTCGATGGGGCGAAAGAGCAAAACCGGTCATTCGAAGAGCCGGGAAAGACTGGACCACGGTCTTCTGAATTGTGGGCGGCTGGCCCGTCCTGCGGTTGGGATTGGGGGCTTCGATGATGACCGGCCGCTTACGGCTGCTGATGCTTATGTTCTCCAGCCAGATTCCCTCGGGCACGAGACCCGCAAGCGTGTAGAGTTCATGCGACCACATCGTGCGCCCGGCCATAATTTGCTCCACGGCGTGCTCTTTTTTGGATACTATCATCTTTTCCTGCTCGAGCTGCTTGACCTGGCTGACGATATCATCGAGTTTGGATATGTCGTCCTGAACCGCCTCGAGCTCCTGCTGACCCTTGGCCAGCTTGAAAGACGTAGAGGCAAGGCTGCTGCCGTACCACATAAAAAGCACGACGGCGAGCGCGCCTATGGCTACGTAAGGAATGAAATTCCTTTTTTTCGGAATCAGGTCTTTGGGAAGCAGATTTACATTGATCATAGCGCCGCAATCCCCCTTGCGGCCAGTCCGACCGCCACGTTGAACTGAGCCCGGTTTTGCATTAAATCAGCCACTGCGGGAGAACTCTCCTCGATAATGAACGACTGTACCGGGTTGATTATTTCCACCGGCACGCCGGTCGCGTCGGCGAGCGACTGGTCCAGCCCGGGAAACAGCGCCGAGCCGCCGCTGAGGACGAGTTTGTCCACGCTCTTTTCATAGAGCTGCTTTTCATAATAATCAATGGATCGCCTGATCTCGCCGATGAGGCGGCTGAGGGCGGGGCGCGTCGCATTCACGATGCGGCTGGCGTCGTCAGAACTTTCCTGTCCCATGGGTTCGGTCGTCTCGTCCTCATAGCCACCAAGTTCCTCCGGGGCTTCAACGCCCAGGGGCTCCTCTGCGGCGCCGTTCGCTTCCGGGGTGTCGAGCGGGCTGCCCGCTCCCCCCTCGAATTGCTTTTTCCCGTAACCGATTTTCATCCGTTCCGCATCGGTATAGTTGACCTTCAACAGCTTCTGTATGGCCGATGTCAGGTCCTGACCGGCGCGAGAAACATCGCGCGTGAAATTGGATATCCCATTACGGCAAAAGTGGATATTCGTTGATGAGGCGCCGACGTTGACGAGCGCGACAGTCTCGTCTTCGTTGAATCCATTGTTGGCCTCGTATGCATCCGAAATGGCAAGCGTAGTGACGCCCAGGATGCTTGGTGAAAGCCCCACACCGCGAAAGTAGTTGAGTGTCCGGTCGATCACCTCGTTTTTGGCGGCGACCAGCAACACCTTGATGATGGTTTCGCTGCGCTCTGTCATCTCCTCCAAAACGACCGAGTCCATAGACAGCTCGTTCAGGTCGTAGGGCAGGTTCTGGTCGGCTTCGAGTTCGATGGAGCTATTCAGCTCTTCCAGCGGCATTTTGGGAAAGCGGAGGTATCTGATGAAGGTGTCTTCGCCCGGAAGAGCGACGGCAAGGATCGCTTTTTTCACATCGAATGCCGCGGCGACCGTCCTCATTGCCCCAATGGTCGCCTCCCTCTGCTGTTACTCGGAGCCTTCGGCGTCCAGTTGAATCAGGAGGGCCTTGTCCACCTGTGTGCCTTCACCGAACTTGGATAGTTGCACAACCTTCACCGAATGAGTTCCAAGGTCGATGCCTATAGTTGTTTTTGGATTAGAAAACATTGTAAATCTCCCCCTGGCATTGCCGACATATCTGGCGGCCAAAGAATTATGACATTGACAATGGGAATTGAGCAAAAAGGGTGCCAAAGTCGAGTGGAAGATGTAAGCCTTTGCGCATCAACACATTAAGGTCATAACGCCTGCTTCGGGCCAATGCCGTGGAATTACAAACATGTACATTTGGCATCCCTTAGGGCGGGAAAATCTTTCCGGTACGAGAAAGTCTCAACCATGATGCGCAAGCTCCATGGTCCGCTTGCGAAGAGTCTGCTCCGCCGGGTTCTCCCGAAAGACGAAATAATACAGTCTTTGTCTTAAATCGCTGTTGAATATACATTTGCGATGTGGCAACGACACATCCATTCCCTTGATATACCCTTCTCCAAAGCTATTTGCGCTTCTCGGATAAGTATGGCCGGGAATAGACAATTTTTGTCGCCTTTGCGAGAAATGTCGGAGAGTTGTACATTTTTTGCCGTTCCATCGCACAGGCCCCCAGTTATCTTGAGCATCGAGGCGGCTCCGGGATTTTTTTTGGCTGCGCCCACAAT
>CBFDAY010000246.1:0-4821 GCA_965602895.1 uncultured bacterium | reverse complement strand
TGGTGGCGGATACCGACATAGAAGCGTTTATGGACACGCTTGAAAAACGTTACCATAAAGAGTATCTTTCCGAAAAAAAGGCCGACGGGATCGCCCAACTCGGTTGTATGGAACGTGTTTTTGTCTGCAGGCCCGTCGAAGGCGCGGGGGAGCTTTTTCGGTGAACTCGACCAAGATCCTTTTCCGGGACAAGAATCCCATCGAGATCTTGCGAGCCCAGGGCTTGACATACGTTTAAGATTCGTGGAAAATACTAAGTGGAAGGCATACTTGCGATTCCGGGAGGTCTGGGAGTGCCGACATACGAATATCGGGCGAAAAAAGGCGGCTGCGAGTTTTGCCGCGATGGCTTCGAGTTCAAGCAGAGCATGAAGGATGACCGGCTCAAGAAATGCCCCGAATGCGGCGCGGCGGTCGAGCGGGTTATCTGCGTTCCCTTCGTGCAGACCGGCCGCAGCGATAAATCAACCCTCTCCGACGGCAACCTGCAAAAGCACGGCTTCAATAAACTGATAAACGAAGGCGACGGCAAATTTCGCAAGGCCTGGTAACTGATGCCGATCTGCGCGTTTGAATGCAGCGATCTCTCAGGGCTTTGCCCTCACGTTTCCAGCTCCCGATAAAGTACCCATGTATGCTGCGGGGTCTTGCGATCCATGTATATCTCGAAAACCCTCCCGCATTCGGCGCGAACCTTGTAGTAGTTGCGATGCCGCCGCAGTATCCACGTTTTCTTCTTTGGCGCGCCCGCCGGGAATCCCCAGTCCTGCCGACTTTTCAGGATTTCCTCGATGCGGAACTCCTCGTCGCGCCACTTGAACGATACCGGTCGCAAAGGGGCGTCCTCCGATTCGCTTTCGCATTTTACGGCTATTTTTTCAGAGTACAGTCTCATGGGCTCGCCTTCGGAGAAATGGGCGGTCTGCCTTGAGGGTGCGAACCGTCAGCGTGCGGCGCGAGCGCGGACGGCGCCTCTTCTCTTGAGCATTGGTCTGAGGAACCTGGCAGTGTGGGATTTCTTGCAGGCGGCTATTTGCTCCGGCGTGCCCATGGCGACGATGTGTCCCCCTTTGTCGCCGCCCTCGGGCCCGAGGTCGATTATATAGTCGGCGGTCTTGATGACGTCCAGGTTGTGCTCGATGACTATGACCGTGTTGCCGGCATCCACGAGGCGTCCCAATATTGCCAGGAGGCGCTTGATGTCATCGAAGTGAAGGCCCGTGGTGGGCTCGTCCAGGATGTACAGCGTTTTTCCGGTGTCCCTGCGCGAAAGCTCGGTCGACAGCTTGACCCGCTGGGCCTCGCCGCCAGAGAGCGACGTCGAGGATTGCCCGAGCTTTATGTAGCCGAGCCCCACGTCGTAAAGCGTCTGCAGCTTTCGCTTGATCGGTGGGATGCTTTCGAGGAATTCGAGCGCGCTTTCCACGGTCATGTCGAGCACGTCCGCGATGCTTTTCCCCTTGTATTTTACGGCGAGTGTCTCGCGATTGTAGCGCAGGCCGGAGCACGCCTCGCATGTAACGTAGACGTCGGGCAGAAAGTGCATCTCGATCTTGATGACGCCGTCGCCCCTGCATGCCTCGCACCTGCCGCCCTTTACATTGAAACTGAAGCGGCCGGGCTTGTAGCCTCGCACCTTCGAGTCGGGCACCTTCGAGAAAAGCTCCCGGATATGCGTGAAAACGCCCGTATAGGTCGCGGGATTCGAGCGAGGGGTCCTCCCGATGGGCGACTGGTCGACGTCGATTGCCTTGTCGATGTTCTCCGTGCCGAGCAGGTCGGAGTGCCCGCCCGCCTCGAGTTTTGAGCGGTAAAGCCTTTTCGCCAGCGCGGGATAGAGCGTCTCGTCAACCAGCGACGATTTTCCCGAGCCGGAGACCCCGGTGACGCAAATGAACATGCCGAGAGGAAATTCCATGTCTATGTTCTTAAGGTTGTTGTGCCTTGCGCCTTCGAGCCTCAGGGACTGGCCGTTGGGCTCGCGCCTGGTCCCGGGAACCTCGATCATGAGTTTGCCGCTCAAGTATTGACCCGTCAAGGATTCCCCGCAGTTCATGATGTCCTTCGGCGAGCCGGTCTTGACTATTTCTCCGCCATGCACCCCCGCACGAGGGCCGAGGTCGATGACGAAATCGGCCGAGCGGATAGTCGCCTCGTCGTGTTCTACCACGATGACCGTGTTCCCCATGTCGCGCAGCCGTTCGAGGGTCTGCAGGAGACGGCGGTTGTCCCTCTGGTGCAGTCCTATGCTCGGCTCATCCAGAATATATAGGACGCCGACCAGGCCGGAACCCACCTGCGTGGCCAGCCTGATCCTCTGCGCCTCGCCGCCCGCGAGCGTGCCGGCGGATCGGTCGAGCGTGAGATAGTCCAGCCCGACGTTAAGCATGAAGTCGAGCCGCTCGCGCATTTCCTTCAGTATCCTTCTTGCGATGAGCGACTCGGTCTTCGACAGCCTCAGTTTTCCGATGAAGCTGCGCGCCTCTTTTATCGAGAGCGACGTCAGCTCGGCGATGTTCTTGCCGCCCACGCGCACGGCCAGGCTTTCGCGCTTCAGCCTCGCGCCGCCGCATGCGCTGCATGGGCGCGGCCTCATGTACGACTCGATCATTTCCCTGATCGCCTGCGAGTCGGTTTCGCCGTATCTGCGCCGCAGGTTCGGGATGACCCCTTCGAACGACTTTTTCATCATGTACTTATTGCGACCGTGGGAGAGCGCGAAATCGATCTCTTCATCATTTGATCCATACAGCAGGATTTCCTGATGCTCGCGGGGCAGTCTCTTAAAGGGGACATCGGCGCCGAAGCCGTAGTGCCGGCCCACCTGCTCGACCATCTGGCCGAAATAGCGCGAATTCTTCTGATACGACTGCCACGGGTCGATCGCGCCCTCGGCCAGGCTCTTTGAGGGATCGGGCACGACGAGGTCGGGGTCTATCTCCATGTTGCTGCCCAGGCCGCCGCACGTCGAGCAAGCGCCGTGCGGGCTATTGAAAGAGAACAAACGCGGCTCCAGCTCGGCGTAGCTGACACCGCACTTGATGCAGGCGAGGCGCTCGCTGAATATCTGCTCGCGGGGCTTTTTCCGCTTTTGGCCGGGCTGCTCGTAAAGGACCCTCATGGTCCCTTTTCCGAGGCGGAGCGTGGTCTCCACCGAATCGTTGAGTCGCCGGCGAATCCCTTCCTTGACCACGAGCCTGTCGACGACGACGTCTACATCGTGCGCCTTGCGCTTGGCGAGCCTGATGTCCTCGCTGACGTCGTGGATCTTGCCGTCCACCCTGACCCTGATATAGCCTTCCTTGCGGATGTTCTCGAAGATGTGCCTATACTCGCCCTTGCGGCCCCTGACAAGCGGCGCGAGCAGCATTAGCCGGGTCTGGTCGGGCAGGGAGAGTATGCGGTCGGTGATCTCCTGCGCGGTCTGCGACGAGATGACGTCTCCGCAGTTGTAGCAGTGGGGGGTTCCCACGCGGGCATAGAGCACGCGCAGGTAGTCGTATATCTCGGTCACGGTGGCCACGGTCGAACGCGGGTTTCTGCCCGCGCTTTTCTGTTCGATGGATATCGCGGGGGAGAGGCCTTCGATGTGCTCGACATCGGGCTTTTGCATCTGCTCGAGGAACTGGCGGGCGTATGCCGACAGGCTCTCGACGTAGCGGCGCTGTCCCTCGGCGTAGATCGTGTCGAACGCCAGGCTCGACTTGCCCGAGCCGCTCAGGCCGGTGACCACGACGAGCTTGTCGCGCGGGATGCGCAGATCGATGCTCTTGAGGTTGTGCTCCCGGGCTCCCCTGATCTCTATGACGCGATCGCCCATTACGTTCAAATCTCCCATCCGAATCTTCCGATCAGCGGCACGAAGACACAACTGGTTACCTCGTCGATCTCGAATCGGCTTTCCGTTTTTGTTATTCGCTTGCAGACCTGCAGCGTTTTCCGTCCCACCGGTATCACGAGCCTGCCGCCCTCGGCGAGCTGGTCGAGGAGCGCCTGCGGCACTTCCGGAGCCGCGGCCGTGACTATGATGCCGTCGAATGGCGACTTTTCGGGCAATCCTTCGCTGCCGTCGCCGCGGATGACGGTGATGTTGCGGTATCCGATCTTCCTCAGTGTCGAATATGAAAGGCAGGCGAGCCGCTGGCGCCTTTCTATCGAATAGACCTTGGATACCAGCCGCGACAGCACCGCCGCCTGGTATCCGCTGCCGGTTCCGACTTCGAGCACCACATCCCCGGATTTGGGCTTCAATTCCTGCGTCATTATCGCGACCATGTACGGTTGCGATATCGTCTGGTTCTCTCCGATCGCGAGGGGGCAGTCCTTGTAGGATCGGTTCTTCAACTCCTCGGGAACGAATTCGTGGCGCGGGACGAGCCGCATGGCGGCCAGCACACGCTCGTCGCGTATGCCGCGGGCGCGCAATTGCCTTTCGACCATCCGTTCGCGGGCTTCATCATAATCCGGCGGGTCCGCGAATCTGCTGAATATTCCCATGATAACCTGTCTGGAAGCTGTCCGGAACGGTTGCGGGGGGTCGAAACGCGGGCAATGCTTAAGATTCTATCAGGGAATCCATCTGCTCGATCACTGCTTCGGCGATCTCTTTCTTCACCTTTTCGGGTATTTTGTAATGGTGTTCTTTTTCAAGGAGTTCCAGCGTTTTCATCGTGATATTGTAGCAGAAAATTTCCAGCTTCACGCTCGGCCTCCGCGCCCGTTTTCCTCCGCCATTGTTCCTGAGTCTTCGCCAAAAAAGTATAGCACGCCCCCAGAAGAAGAGTCAATCGGCGGGGGGCCCTCCAGCGCGATATACCTTGA
>CBFDAY010000245.1:0-4822 GCA_965602895.1 uncultured bacterium | reverse complement strand
GGGCGGCCGCACCGTCGGCGCGGGCGTCGTGTCCGACATAATCGAATAGGTCCAAGGCAGGGCCGTTTAAAGAAAAACGGTATGTGAAATACCCGGAGGCGAAACAGTAAAGTGCGAGATATAATAATAATCGCCTGCTCCGAATGCAAACAGCGTAATTATACGACGACAAAAGACAAGAAAAAGCACCCGGACAGGCTGGAGCTAAAAAAGTACTGCAAATTCTGTCGGACGCACACTCTGCATAAAGAAACGAAGTAGGGAACGGGGACAGGGACGGCCTTTTGGAAAGGCCTCCGAATTCTGATTGTATGCAGGCCTGTAGCTCTAATTGGTTAGAGCGCCGGTCTCCAAAACCGGATGTTGGGGGTTCGAGTCCCTCCAGGCCTGCTAAACTTTTAAGCTGTTGCCGGAACGCGCCGGAGAAACAATGATAGAGAAGATCATAAACTACCTTAAAAAGGTAAAGGCCGAACTGGAAAAAGTGGCATGGCCGACCCGGGCGGAACTCGCAAATTCCACCGGAGTGGTGCTCGTGCTGGTCGTGGCGTGCACGGTGTTCCTCGGGATCATCGACAAATTGCTCTATATTGTCGTCACCCGCATTCTCGGCCTATGAAAGCAGTGATACAATTATGACGCAGGACGACGTGGAAAAACAAGCGGAAAACAAAGACGCCGAGCAGCCGGTTGAACCTTCTGAAACCGCCTCGGAGCAAGTCTCGGAACAGCAGCCGCAGGCGACCGAGCCCGTCTCGGACGAAGCCCGGCAGCCCTCTTCGCAGCCCGAAGAGCCGCAGGCCGCGGAACCCGAAAGCACACCCGGCGACGAGGAGGGCGGGCAGACGGACGCGGTTGCGGAGGAACCTCCCGACGCTGAGGCCGAGGCCGTAGAAGAGGAGCCGGCGGATACAGCTCCAGAGGAACCACCCGAGCCCGCCGAGGACGCAGGCGAGCAGGCGGCGGCGCCGGAGGAGCAGCCGGTGACCGAAGCTAAAGCCGCGGTCGAGAAAGAGGAGCCGGAAGAGCCGCAACCCGCCCCGGTCGACGCCGAAGAGGCTTCTCCCCCGGAGGAGGCCGGCGAGGAAAAGGCTCCCGCCGCTCATGTCTACGAAGAGCGCCCGAACATGAAATGGTATGTCATCCACGCGCACTCGGGACACGAGAACAAGGTCAAGAGAAGTCTTGAGAACAGGGTAAGGCAGGAACAACTGGAGGACTGCGTCAACCACATACTGGTTCCCTCAGAGGAAGTCGCCGAGGTCAAAGGCGGAAAGAAACGCATCACCAGTCGCAAGATATTCCCGGGCTACGTGCTGGTGCAAATGGAACTCACCCACAAGACGTGGTATCTCGTTCGCACCACGCCGGGAGTCACCGGATTCATCGGATCCGGCAAGATGCCGATCCCATTGGAGCCCGGGGAGATTGAATCGATCTTCGAGCAGATGCGCGGCGAGCAAAAGAAGCCCAAGCCCAAGGTGGCTTTCGAGAAAGACGAAAGGGTGAAGATCATCGAGGGACCGTTCGCGAATTTCATGGGCAGTGTCGACGAGGTCAACGTCGAGCGCGGCAAGCTCAAGGTCATGGTCGAGATATTCGAAAGACTGACCTCGGTGGAACTCGAATTCTGGCAGGTCGAAAAGACATAGATCCCTAAGGAGTTCAAATAGCATGGCAAAAAAAGTACTGGCAATGATAAAGCTCCACGTCCCCGGCGGCCAGGCCAACCCGGCCCCTCCGGTCGGCCCGGCCCTCGGCCAACACGGGGTCAACATCATGGAGTTCTGCAAATCGTTCAACGACAAGACCAAGGATAAACAAGGCCTTATCATACCGGTTGAGATCACGGTTTACGCGGACAGGTCCTTCACTTACATCATGAAAACGCCGCCGGCGTCCGTGCTGCTCAAAAAGGCCGCAAAAATAGCGAAAGCGTCGGGCGAGCCTAATCGGGAAAAAGTCGGATCGGTGACGCGCGCGCAGGTGCGCGAGATCGCCGAGACGAAGATGCCCGACCTCAACGCCGCCGACATGGAGGCGGCGATGAGGATAATCGAGGGCACCGCGCGCAGCATGGGCATCGAGGTCAGCGGGTAGGATCGCCTTCGATCCGGGAGGAAACACGGAAATGGCTAAACGGGTTAGCAAAAGGATGGCCGCCGCGGTCGCCGACATCGACGCGGCGAAGCACTACGACCTGCGCGACGCCATAGGTGTGGTGAAAAAAACAGCGAGCGCGAAGTTCGACGAAACCGTGGAAATAGCATTGAAACTCGGGGTCGATCCCCGACAGGCAGACCAAATGGTTCGTGGCACTGTCTCGCTTCCTCACGGCACGGGAAAAGAAGTGCGGGTCGCGGTGTTCGCCAAGGGAGAAAAAGAGACCGAGGCGAAAGAAGCGGGCGCCGACGCCGTCGGTTCCGAGGAGTTGATCGAAAAAGTAAAAGGGGGTTGGCTCGAATTCGACGCCGCAATAGCGACGCCCGACATGATGGGCAGCGTAGGCAAGCTCGGACGCATACTGGGTCCCAGGGGGCTTATGCCTTCGCCCAAATCGGGCACGGTGACATTCGACGTGGCCAAAGCCGTGAAGGAAATCAAGGCGGGCAAGATCGAGTTCAGGGTGGACAAAAATGCAAACATCCACGCGCCTATGGCCAAGGTTTCGTTCGGGGAAGACCAGATATACGATAATGCTTCTGCGGTTCTCGAGGCCATCATGCGCGCGAGGCCTTCCGCCGCAAAGGGACAATATATTCGCGTGGCCACGCTCTCTTCAACTATGGGGCCCGGCATCAAGCTCGATTGCAACCTGCTGAACAGCCAGTTCAAGCGTTAGGGCCCAATCTTGATCCATGACCATCAGCTCCTGCTGCTTGTCGTCCGGAAAACTCCCGTCCGGTAAAAGCCATTCAGGAGCTTTTTGTTTGTTCGGCACGGCAAAGTCCACATTTTCGGGCAAGGAGAAACAACAGTGAAAAAGAAAACCCATAAGGGGCGCCATCTGTTTACTTCCGAATCGGTCACCGAGGGACATCCCGACAAGATCTGCGACCAGATTTCGGACGGCATTCTCGACGCCATGATCGAGCAGGACCCGTTCTCGCGCGTAGCGTGCGAAACCCTCGTCACGACGGGGTTGGTCCTTGTGGCGGGCGAGATAACCTCGAAGGCGCAGGTAGACATAAGCGACATCGTGCGGGGAGTTGTCCACAGCGTCGGCTACGTTGACGCCAGCTACGGCTTCGACGCCGACACGTGCGGGGTCATCGCTACGCTGAAGAAACAATCTCCCGACATCTCCCAGGGCGTCACCGCCACCAAAGATCACGAGCAGGGCGCGGGAGACCAGGGCATGATGTTCGGTTTCGCGTGCAAGGACACGCCCGAACTGATGCCGATGCCGATCGCGCTCTCACACCGTATCACCCGCCGCCTCGCCGAACTCCGCAAAGACGGCACCCTGTCCTTCCTCCGGCCCGACGGCAAATCGCAGGTGACGATCGAGTATGACGGGTCGAAGCCTGCCAGGGTCGATACCGTCGTCGTCTCAAGCCAGCACAGCGACGACATAGCGCAGGATGAGATAAGGACTAAGGTCATTGAGCACGTCATCAAGCCGTCCGTACCGCCGGAGCTGCTGGACGAATCGAATGTAAAATACCACATCAATCCGACCGGCCGATTCGTTGTAGGCGGCCCCCATGGCGACTGCGGGCTCACCGGCCGAAAGATAATCGTCGACACATATGGTGGATACGCCCCGCACGGCGGAGGCGCTTTCTCCGGCAAGGACCCCAGCAAGGTCGACCGCTCGGCGGCCTACATGGCCCGCTACATCGCCAAGAACGTGGTCGCCGCCGACCTGGCGGACCAGTGCCAGGTGCAGCTTGCCTATGCCATCGGCGTGGCGCAGCCCGTATCGGTCCTGATCGAGACCGGCGGCACCGGCAAGGTCGATGACAGGAAAATCGCCGAGGCCATCGTGAAACTCGTCGACCTGCGGCCCGCAGCCATTATCGATAGGCTCGATCTTCTTAAGCCCATCTACCGGAAAACCACCAACTACGGCCATTTCGGGCGCGAGGACCAGGGGTTCACATGGGAAGAGAGAACACTGGTCAAGGCCCTGCAAAAGGAGATCAAGGCTTGAGCAAGAAAAAGGGGAATAAGAAGGGCGACGTCAAGAATGCGCGCCTTGCGGCGGGAGGACTCAAGCGCGTCGAATGGGCGAATCGCGACATGCCCGTGCTGCAACTCGTGCGCGAGCGCTTCAAAAAAGAGCAGCCGCTCAAGGGGCTGCGCATGTCGGCTTGCCTGCATGTGACCGCCGAGACCGCGAACCTCATGCAAACCTTGAAGGCCGGCGGGGCCGACATCGTGCTCTGCGCCTCCAACCCGCTTTCAACGCAGGACGATGTCGCCGCCGCTATCTGCGAGAAATTCGAGATTCCCACATTTGCCATAAAAGGCGAGGATCGCGATACGTATTACGACCACCTCAAATCCGCAATCGACCACAAACCCCAGATTACGATGGACGACGGCGCCGACCTGGTTTCGATGCTGCATGAGCTACTGTCCGAGCCAGGCAAACAGGTGATAGGCAGCATGGAGGAGACCACAACCGGCGTCATCCGTCTCAGGGCGATGGAAAAGGATAAGGCGCTCAAGATCCCCGTGGTTGCGGTCAACGACGCCGACACCAAGCATTTCTTTGACAATCGCTACGGAACGGGCCAATCCACGATCGACGGCATCATACGCGCCACCGACGTGCTGCTTGCCGGAAAGAAATTCGTGATCGTCGGCTATGGCC
>CBFDAY010000244.1:0-4834 GCA_965602895.1 uncultured bacterium | reverse complement strand
GTTTCGACGATAGTGCAGCATCTCACCGATTTCGTCAGAAGCCACGACGAGGCCTTTCCTATAGGAAAATAGATGAAAGCTCTCTTCCTCATCGACGGCGAGCACTACATTCCCGTAAGTCGCGACGGCATAGCCGACGTCGCGAGCCGCCGCGGATACGAGGCGGTCGGCGCGGTGTTCATCGGTGGAACCGAAAAGATCGGCTCGCCCGACGACCTCGGGCAGCTCGGCCTTCCCGTCGTAATGAGTGAGGACCCGCTGGCGGCGATATCCGAAGCGATCGAAGAGTTTCAGCCCGACATTGCCGTCGACCTGAGCGATGAGCCCGTGGTGAGCGCGAGCAGGCGGTTCGAGCTGGCAAACCTGATCCTGAGCCTCGACGTCATATACGAAGGGGCCGACTTCAAGTTTTCTCCGCCGCAGTACGAGAGGATCTGCGTGAAGCCTTCCATTTCAGTGGTCGGCACCGGCAAGCGCGTCGGCAAGACGGCTCTTGGCGCTTATGTGGCGCGCGTTCTGAGCGGTCAGGAAGGAATCAAGACCGACTACAAGCCGTGCATCGTCACGATGGGGCGGGGCGGTCCCCCCGAACCCGAGATAATTCGGGGCGACAAACTCGATATCACCCCCGAGTTTCTCTTGGGCGAGAGCCGCAGCGGCAAGCATGCGGCCAGCGACCACTACGAAGACGCGCTGATGACGCGGCTGCCCACGATCGGATGCCGCCGGTGCGGCGGGGGTTTTGCGGGTGTCGTATTCTCATCGGTGGTAGCGGAAGGCGCGCGGGTCGCAAACGAGCTTCCGGCGGGCATCGTGATCTTCGAGGGGAGCGGGGCGTCGATGCCGCCTGTCGCCACCGACTCGTGGGCCATCGCGATCGGCGCAAATCAGCCGCTCGAATACATAACGGGTTACATGGGCCCCTACCGTATCCGCAAGTCGGATCTCTGCGTGCTCACGATGTGCGAGGAGCCCATGGCGAACGAGCGGAAAATCTCGGAAATGACCTCCTGCATCCGCGGGCTGAATCCGTCGGCGAGAATTGTGAGAACCGTGTTCAGGCCGAAGCCGCTCGCGGATATAACTAATGAAAGGGTCCTTTTTACGACGACCGCGCCTGCGGCGGCGGGCGAGAATATTCGCCGGAGCCTGGAGCGGGAATTCGGGTGCGAGGTCGTCGGCATGAGCCACCACCTGTCGAACCGGCCCAAGCTTCGAAACGACATCGAGGAGACAATCGGGAAGCAGGCGCCGTCGGTGCTGTTGACCGAGCTTAAGGCCGCGGCCGTCGACGTGGCCACCGCGATGGGCCTGGAGGCGGGGCTCAGGGTTGTTTACACCGACAACGCGCTATTGGAAATAGAGGGGGAGCCGAACCTGGCCGAAGAGGTGGTGCGGCTGGCGGAATTGGCCGCACAACGGTTCGAGAACAGGGAGCGGAATGAAAAAGATTTATAAGGGACTCATGCTGATAATCGACGGTCTTGGCGATAGGCCGATCGATGAGTTCGGGGGGCTGACCCCGCTCGAGGCTGCGGACACGCCTTGCTTCGACGCCCTGGCGAGGGGCGGTATCACGGGCCTGATGGATCCGCTGTCGCCGGGCGTGCGTGTAGGCACCGACGTGGGGCATCTTGCGCTCTTCGGATATAACCCGCTCAAGGTCTACTGGGGCAGGGGGCCGATCGAGGCCGTCGGCATCGGCATCGATCTCGGCCCCGGCGACGTCGCGATGCGGTGCAACTTTGCCACGGTGGATGAAAACCTTATCGTTGTTGACCGCCGCGCAGGCCGGATCCGGCACACGGATGAGCTTGCGGCGATGTTGGACGGGATGCAGCTCGTCAACGGCATAACTGCCACGTTCAAACCCGCCACCGAGCATCGCGCCGTCCTCGTTCTGAGCGGCGAGCGGCTTTCGGCCGAGATTACGAGTTCGGATCCCGGCCCCGCGAACGAGGGACTCCCCGTCAGGGAGGTGACCTCGAGGAAGCCCTATGCGCCCCTGGCCGAGAAAACGGCGCAAGCCGTAAACGAGTTCGTGAAAAGATCGCATGAGATCCTCCGGGAGCATGCTATAAACAGGAAAAGGTCCGCAGGCGGGCTCCCGCCGGCGAACATAGTCATCACGCGCGGGGCGGGCATGGCTGTGAAGATGCGGAGTCTCACCGAGCGGTTTGAGATAAAAGGGTGTTGCGTCGCGGGAGAGAGCACGGTCGTCGGCATCGCGCGGATGTCGGGTTTCAAGGCGCTCACGAGCGAGAAACTGACCGCGAACATCGACACCGACCTCGACGAGAAGGCGCGACTGACGCTCGAGGGCCTCAAGGAGGCGGATTTCGTCGTCACGCACATCAAGGGCGCCGACTTGGTGTCGCACGACAACAAGCCCCGCGAAAAACTGGCCTTTATCGAGCGCACCGACAGGATGCTCCAGACGATTATCGACGGCCTCGAAGCCTCGCGGGAGACTTTTATTGCGGTAACGGCCGACCACTCGACCCCCTGCGCCATTCGCGAGCACAGCGCCGACCCCGTGCCCGTGCTGATACACGGCGAGGGAGTGCTGACGGATGACGTAGAGACCTTCGGCGAGCGTTCGTGCGCGCACGGGGGGCTGTGCCGCATCAGGGCCAACGATTTCCTGCTTTCGGTACTCGATCTGATGGGAGTAACGTACCGCTTCGGGAGCTGATGTCCGCTGTGCTGACCGCGAAAGACATAATGACGCGCGACGTCATATCGATCCATTGCTCGGCCTCGCTGCGCGAGCTGTTGAGGCTGCTCGCCGAGAACAGGATCACGGGGATACCGGTCATAGACGATGAGAAGAGACTTGTAGGCATGATATCCATGCGCGACCTGATAAGGGCAGAGGTCCGCGCTCTCGGCGCCAATGTCGAGTACCATGATATCTACGAACTCTTTTCGTCGGCGCTTGATATGGAAGAGACGGAAAGGGCGTCCGTTCGGCATCAGTGGGTGGAAGAGATAATGTCGCGCACGCTCCATACTGCGACGGAGTCGACGCCGGTGCGCGACCTGTGCGCCGTCATGCACGAGCGCAAAGTGCACCACATTCCCATACTTCGAGATGAGAAAGTCGTCGGCCTCGTGGCCGCCACGGATGTGATAAGGACGCTCGCCGAGGGAAGAGAAATTTGAACGGCAAGCTGCGGGACGCGGCCTGCCGTGCGGCTTGGCGGCTCCGGATGTTGTCCCCGGTCGCCGGTTCGCGGGATATGGGCGTCAACGGGAAACGGCGGCTTTCTTCCCGGCTTTTTTCCTTGCCTTTTTCTTAGCCCCCTTCGGGTCTTCAGCCTCCCGGTCCAGATTTCTTAGCAGGCGCCGCTTGCTGATTCTTGCGGCGATCTCGCGGTCGGACGCGTTGCGGCACGCCACCGAGCACACCCGAAGATCGAGCGTGTCGGTGCAGTAGCCCGGGCATCCTTCCTTTCCCATGCAGAGTTCGTTGGGGCATTCTTTTTCGCGAATGTCGCTGAATTCAGACGCCCTTATTGCAAGGAACTGGCCGCATTCTTTCGCCCGGTGAAAAAACAGGAAGTGGTTGTATTTGTGGTTGATAAAATCCGGCTGATAGCCGACTATCTTCACCTTCTTGTCCCGAAGCAATTCATCTCGCGTCTTCCAGATATGACCGCATTCGCATCTTCGGAATTCCAGTGGTTTCTTGCGCGGCGGCATGGTTTTTCAACTCCTTTGGGGAATGCTCGCTCCCGATCCAAGAACTTCTTCCCGAAGCGCCCGCTTCAGAATCTTGCCGGTCGGCGTCGCGGGCAGCGTGTCGCGAAATTCAACGGCGCGCGGCGCCTTGTACTTCGCTATGCGTTCCCTGCAAAAAGTTATGATTTCCTCTTCCGACGCCGTTTCGCCCTCCTTTAGGACAATATAGGCCTTGGCTATCTCTCCCTTGATCTCGTGCGGGATGCCGATCACCGTCGCCATCGCGATCTTTGGGTTCTTGTACAGCGCATTCTCGACTTCCGCGGGATAGATGTTGTACCCGCCGGTTATGATAAGGTCTTTTTTCCTGTCCACGACGTACAGGTATCCGTCCGAATCGAACCGGCCCATGTCGCCGGTGTGGAGCCATTCGTCTTTCATGGCTTCGGCCGTCGCCTCGGGCCTGTTGTAGTAGCCCTTCATCACGTTCTTGCCGCGGATAATTATCTCGCCGACCTCCCCGTTGGACACATCGCGGTCGTCTTCGCCGACCACTCTCACCTCGCAGCGTATGGGCACGCCGACCGACCCTGGTTTGCGCTCGGCGTCGAGGGGGTTGGAGGTTACCAGGGCGGTCGCCTCGGTGAGGCCGTAGCCCTCGGTGATGATCGCGCCGGTGCGTTCCTCGAAGCGCTTGAGGAGCGACAGCGAGAGCGGCGCCGAAGAGCAAAAGCAGACGCGGAGCGACGACAGGTCGTAATTGTCGATGTCGGGATCGTTCAAAAGCAGCGCGAACATCGTGGGCACGCCCGAGAAGGTGTTGCAGCCGTACTTCGCGATGTTCTCGAGTACCATCGAGGGGACGAAGAACTCCATCAGCACGCTGGGCACGCCGCCGTGGATCGCCATGAGCGTGCATATCTGCGCCAGCAGGTGAAACAGAGGCAGGCCGGGGATCAGCGCAACATCCTCCGGCGTGGACCTAAGGAGATTTGTCGCCGACTCGAGATTGTGCAGGAAGTTCGCGTGCGTAAGCATCGCGCCTTTGGGTCTGCCTGTCGTGCCGGATGTGTAGATTATGCAGGCCACCGAATCGGGCGCGATGTCGGGCGAGGAGAATTTCTCCGAAGCCTTTTCGACAAGCGGCGGC
>CBFDAY010000243.1:0-4839 GCA_965602895.1 uncultured bacterium | reverse complement strand
GCGACGGCGCTCCAGCTCCGGGCGATTGTCACATATGCGGCGGCGAGCGCGAGCACGCCGAGCGCATGCGACAGCGTCGAAGGGACAAGCGCGACGACGAACCACGCCGCCAGGATGAAGAGTTTCGTGCGCGGATCGAGCCGGTGAACCGCCGAGTTCCTGGCTTCGTAAAGATATGGGTTCATCCCTCACCGTCCCTCTTGCGCCTTTTTCTCATAGTCTTGAGCCAGTCCGCGTTCTCGGGGTCTTCATCGAGATTGATGATTCTTTCCGTGCACTCCAGGAACTCCTCGACGGAGAGGATCGTCGTTCCGAGTTCGTTGCTCAGGCGAACGATCTGCGGAGCGATGATGTCGGCGCGCGCGAGCAGATCCTCCCGAGCGAATATCTCGCGGGTCGGGCCGTCGGCCGCAATCTTGCCGTCGCTCATCAGGATGGTCCTGTGGGCGTACTGCGAGGCGATCCAGATGCAGTGCGTAATCATGATGACGGTGTGGCCATCGTCGTTCAGCCGCCTGACAAGCGCCATCATCTGCTTCAGCTCGCCGTAGTCGAGGCCGGTGGTGGGCTCGTCCATCACGATCGCGCGCGGCCGCGTCGCCAGGACCGATGCGACGGCGACCTTTTGCCGCAGGCCCTTGGTGAGCATGAACGGATCTTCGTCGCGGCGGTCCCACAGGCCGACGGTCTCGAGCGCGTCGCGCGCCTGCTCCCTTGCGCGCTCCGGCTCCATGCCGAGCTTCTTCGGGCCAAACATGACCTCATCGAGGATGCGTTCCTCGAAGATCTGATGATCGGGATTCTGAAACACGTAACCGACGCGCCTGCCGAGGTCGGCGGCCGACATCTCGGCTGTGCCGACTCCTTCGATGCGGACCTCTCCGCGCTTCGGTTTCAGCAAACCGTTGAGGTGCTTGGCGAGCGTCGTTTTGCCGCTTCCGTTCTGCCCGAGGACGGCAACGAACTCGCCCTCGCGAATGCGCAGGTCCACGCCGCGAAGAGCCTCGATGTCCGGGTCGTAAGAGAAATGAACGCCCTCGACTTCTATCAGCGTCTCGCCGTAGCGGCGGGTCCTTTCCGAGTCCGCCGCCTTGAGTTTCCCGCGGGCATCGGGGCCGAGCTTGAAGGATTTTCGCTCCCATATCTCCTTCGCCTCATCGATAGTCAGCGGAATTTTTTCGGAGCCGATCTTCTCGAACAGCTCGGCAAGCTGCAGCGGCATGACGCGGCATTCTTCGAGCAGCGCCGTGTTGCGAAGCAGCTCATCCGGCGGCCCTTCGGCGACGATGCGGCCGGCGCTCATCAACACGATGCGGTCGGCCGAAAGCGCCTCCTCGGTCTCGTGCTCGACGACGATGAGCGTCTGCCTGCGCTGCTCGAACAAGCGGCGCGCAAGGCTGAATATGCGGCGTTTGTTTTCCGGATCGAGGTCGGTCGTCGGCTCGTCGAAGCAAAGGATATCGGGCTCGAGCGAAAGGACCGAGGCCACCGCCAGCAGTTGCTTTTGCCCGCCGGAAAGCGTCGCAGGCTGGCGTCCGCGCAGCCCGGTCAGTGCGGTGAGCTCTAGAGAGCGCGTTATTCTTTCGCGTATCTCTTCGATGGGGAGGCCGAGGTTCTCCGGCCCGAATGCGACCTCGAGTTCGACCTCTGTCGAGAAAAGCTGCGACTCGAAGTCCTGGAGCACCAGCCCGATGTGGGGAAACAGGTCCTTGACGGCGCGCCGCTGCGTGTCGAGGCCGCAGGTCTCGACGCGGCCGGACAGCGATCCCCTGACGAGGCGTGGAATGAGGCCATTGAGCGTGAGGCACAGGGTGGACTTGCCCGCCTCGTTCGGACCCATGATGACGACGAATTCGCCGTCGTCGACTGTAAGGTTTATGTTTTGGAGGGCATCGTCCGAGGCGGAGCGATAACGGAAATTCAGCGATTCGATCTCGATAGCGGGCAATTTTTGTTCCCGGGACGTCTGCCTTGCGCTGGAATCATTACACCAGCAGGCATCCTATTATGAGGGTGATTATGAACGGCGTCACGCTCACGGCGACCGAGGGCGTTACCACTCCGCCGATGCCGGCCGACATGGCCACGCCGACGATGAATCCACCGACGACCCCCACCCAGATGCAGAACGCTCCGGCCCCGGGGCTTCGTCCGAGCGGCCTGTCATCCTCGTCCATTATGGCATACCAGACGAGGTCCCAACGGTTCAACCGGTTATAAAGGAGACGCATCAGCGGAATCCCGAGAACGACACAGGCAAGAGTGTTGTTCAGCGCGATAATCGGTCCGATTGCGGCGAAGGGCAGCAGTTTGACAATTTCCAGCCACCACGCGACTATTTCCGCACATGCAAGGCTGCAAAGAACGGCAATGAGTACGAAGTTGAGCGCTTTTCTTCGTGAGTTGATTTGGAGGTCCTCTTGCGATGAGGCCAGGCCCATGGAACCCCACACCTTGTAGCCGAGGAAAGCATAAAAGAAGTTGCCAACGAATCCACCCACACTCCCGACACCAAACGTCCCGAAGAAGTCATTGATAAGGTTCCCAAAAGCCGCGCCCCAGGCTCCCGCGGGACCAAAGAGCAGACCGAACACCAATGGAACGACCGCGCCCGGGCGAAATTCAGTAATTCCTGGAATTATGGTCACAATCTTGAACGGGATCACCAGCGCCGCATAGAAGGCGGCGGTCACCGCGACGAGGACGACCATCTTGGTGTACTTCCACATGGTGAAGACTTCTCTCACTCCGACACCCTGCCTTTCTGCCTGGGACAACGCAGCCGTCCGGGGCCGGGGCCGCGTCTCTGAGGGACCGCGCGGGCCGGCACGATCGATTCCAATATATATGGATTCGCAAAGCCGTGTCAACTCCGGCGGCGGCGCCTCGCGCTGCGCAATCCGCTCGCGGACGCGAGCAATTTCGACCGCCGAAAACGCGTATGTTGAATTCGGCTGCAGGAAAATGCTAAAATCAGCGCCGGCACAGCGAGAGGCCCTTGGCAGACGGTAGCCTATTGGTCGGGGAGGAGTGGCAAGAGTGCTGGATAAAATGCGCAACACGCCCGTCAGCGACCTGATGTCCCGGGACGTGAAGTTCATCAGGGAAGATGTGTCGCTGTTGGACGCGGTCTGGAAAATGAAGGAATTCGCTGTATCCAGTCTGATTGTGGAAGGCGCCAACAAAGCGGACTGGTACGGCATCGTTACACAAAAGGATATTATCACGAAACTGATCGATCCCGAGCCGGGCATACAATATGCAATTGTAGGCGATGTGATGACGCAACCGGCCGTAACGGTGCCGCCTATAATGAGTGTCCTTGCATGCGTAAAGATGATGAAACGCCTCAACATACGGCGTGTTCCCATTTCCGACGGCCACGAGATAGTCGGGATTCTGAGTAACACCGATATTTTCCGCAAGTTCTACGCCGGGCCGAGTGTGGAATAGGATATTGAAAGCCGCGGGCGGATGCCCTCATAATGCCGCGGGGCTATTTTGCGCCGCGCCTTTCAATGACGGCCTTTACAGGGCACGCCCCTCGCGCGGGCGCTTGTATGCTTGGGAGACAGAACTATTTTCGGCCAGGACAATTCAGGATACGACATCGACCGAAGAGCCATATCGGCTCCCGCCGTGCTCCTCTCACATTCGCCGCCCGTCTCTTCTTTTCCAACCTTCCGAAAGATGAACCGCACCGGTTCGGCGACGCACCTGAAATGAGCGCAAATGCCAAAGCATGACCCGAAAAACAAAATGCTTCGCGCGGGCGCATTCGCGATTCTCGCATTCTGGACTGCGGCGGTGATGCTTCGGTTCTATCAGGAGCATCCAGTCGGGCTTAAACACGTGCTGCGATTGGCTCAACAGTTGCAGCCGCCTCCCTTGCCGACGGACATGCTGAAAATAGCCGCGTCGGGCGGGCATCTGCTTATGGCATGCCTTTTCGTAGCGATCGGGATACTCGCGGGGCGGCGAATGCTCAGGGTCGCCGGTTTGCGCCGCGCGGACCATCAACACAGCGACAGATGGGAAATTACGCTGGAGACGCTTCTCGCCCTGGGCCTCGGGTGGGGCCTGCTGATGTATCTGACGTTTTTCCTCGGTGTTGTCGGCGGCCTATATACGGCGGCGATGTGGGGGCTGCTCTTGTTCTTGCTGCTGGCCTGCCTTGGGGATATCCCCCCGCTGCTTCGAGACCTGCGGATTCTGATGCGGCCGGGCAAATCGTCGGAGATGACGCCGCTTGCTTTTGCCGGCGCGGCGTGGGCCGCCGTCATACTGCTGCTCATTGCAATTATCGCTCTTGCGCCCAGCATAACTCATGATGCGATGGTGTACCACCTCAACGTGCCTCGCAATTATGTGCTTGAGCACAAGATCGTCCCCATCCCATACGACCTTTTTTCCAACACGTTCCTCAACATGGAAATGCTTTACATGGGCGTCCTGCTCGTGGACGACTTCATTCTCGCCAACCTGCTTCACTACACACTCGGGATTGCGGCGTCGGTGTTTATCTATGCGTTTGTCCGGCTCAACCTCGGCGGCGCCGCTGCGGGGATCGCGGCCCTGATGTTCTTTTTCAACCCGGTAGTGCTGAACGAGATGCCGATCGCCTACGTCGATATAGGCATGACGTTCTATTTCCTGCTGGCCATGTACTGCATGTGGAAATGGAAGACCGAAGGCGGAGGGCGCTGGTTTGCGCTGCTTTGCGTGTTTGCGGGAATCTTCGCCGGAATGAAATACACCTCGATATACGGTCTCATATCGATCTTTCTGATACTTGCCGCCGTCGAGATCCGTTCGGATACAAGGCAAGTCGCAGGGGCG
>CBFDAY010000242.1:0-4844 GCA_965602895.1 uncultured bacterium | reverse complement strand
GGGCTGCCTCTCCTCAAGAAACTAACTTGCTGAGCTCGGCCTCAGACACAATGTCATTCCCGTCTCCTATCTGATCGAGGGCCATGGAGTGACATAACGCAGACCGCTGAGGGTCTGTTTTTTTATTGTGCCCCCACTTTTGCCGCTATTCCCCTCCCCGCCAGCATTCCGGTGGCCGAGGCGTTGATGATGTCGCGCGAAAGCCCCGTCCCGTCTCCCGCCGCGAAGAGGTGCGGGATGCTCGTTTCGAGCCGCGAATTCACCCGTATTTTCATCGCGTAAAACTTGATTTCCGGCGCGTACAGCAGCGTCGAATCGGCGGCGATGCCGGGAATCACTTTGTCGAGCGTTTCGAGGCCCTCCACGATATCGGCCATTATCCGCTGGGGCAGCGCCATGGCGATGTCGCCGGGGGTAACGTCTTTCAACGTGTTCTTTACGGTATTGCGCGCTATGCGATGGGCGGTGGAGCGACGGCCTCGCCGCAGGTCGCCCATGCGCTGTACAGTCGGCTTCCCGCCGCCGAGCGTGTATGCAAGCCTGCCGATGCACTCGCCGTACATGGTGGTGTTCTCCAGGGGTTCGGTCAAACTTATGTTGACGAGCAGGGCGAAGTTGGTGTTGGGCGAATCCTTATCCCGAAATGAATGCCCGTTGACGCCCGCGATGCCGTCGTAGCGCTCCTTTACGACGAAACCGCGGCGGTTGGCGCAAAAAGTGCGCACGAAGTCGTCGTACCGGGACGTGCGCACGTGGAACTTGGGGTCGCGATTGATCTCGGTCACCGGGTCCATGACTATACTCGGCACCTCGACCCGGACGCCGATGTCGATAGGCGCATAGTTGGCCCTTATGCCGTTTCGCTCGACCAGCTCGTTCACCCACCCTGCGCCCACGCGCCCCGGCGCCAGCAAAACGTTGTGCGCCCCGATGCGGCGGCCGTCCTCGAGCAACACCCCGCGGCAGCCGTCCTTTCCCTTCCAGATGTCGCGCACCCTCGTTTCGAGCAAGAACTCCACACCGCCATCGTCGAGGTCCTTTTTGAAATCGCTGATGACCTTCGACGTGAAGTCCGAGCCTATGTGGCGCTGCTTTATGTCTATGAAATAAACGCCGACCGAGGCCGCGCGCCTCTTTAGCTGCTTGACGTCGGCCTCCGCCGCGCCGACCAGCTCGTCGCGGACGCCGTATTCGAGGAAGACCTTGTCGACCTCGTCGACGAGCGCCCACGCCTGCTTGTCGGTCTTGGTGTAATCGCGCAGGTTGCCGCCGACGTCGGGCCGCAGGTTGAGCGTGCCGTCCGAAAATACGCCCGCCCCGCCCACGCCGCAAAGGATGTTGCACGGGTCGCATTTTCGGCACACCCCGGCATGTTCCATGTTGCACCGGCGCTCGCCGGTGTCCTTGCCGCAGTCGATCACCAGGACTTTGAGCTTTCGCCTCACAAGCTCGCGCGCCGCGAACATTCCCGCCGGCCCCGCGCCGATTATTATGACGTCGTTCTTTTTTGCCATTTGCTTTCTTTCGAACTTGTCGAGAAGTCGCTCACATCCAGCTTCGGATTCGCCAAAACCGTAACCATCTTATCACATTGCAATGCGCCGAAACAATGACGCCATTGTCTTCGCTCTCGCTCTTTGACACTCCATGTGGGGATTTGATATGCTCTTGCGGAAGAATCGCGCCGCTGCATCGAGGGCGCCGCCGAGGGAGGCGGCTTCGGCCTTTCGAGCGGCGGAGTCATCGACAGGGGCACTCCCCCGGAGAACATCGACGCGCTCGTCGAGGCGAGCGAGAAATTCGGAAAGTACTGATGAAACCTATGGAAATCAACTTTTTCGGAACACTCCGCGCCCCCACGAGCTGGTCGCACGTGACGCGCGAGATGATCCTTGCGCTCGATGCGCTCGGACACGATGTTTCAATCACAAATTGCCGAGGGTTCCTCCACGACAAGGATTTCCCGCTGCAGCCGCGCCTCATCTCGCTGATGGATAAGCCGCGGCATTCACGGATCGAGATCGCCTTCGATTATCCCCCCAACTATCACAAACTGGCTGCCGATAAGCGCGTCGGAATGCTCGTGTATGAGACCACCGCGCTGCCGCCCCACTGGCGCGAAGCGATCCTTGAGTATCTCCACATGCTCGTCGTACCCAGCGCGTTCTGCAAGAACATTATGACATCCGCCGGGATCCCGGAGGAGATGATCGAGGTCATTCCGTACGGGATTCGGCCCGATCTGTTCCAGCCGGAAGAACAGGAGGACATCGGCGAGCTGTTCAAGTTCCTGTGCATCGCGATGCCGCATAAAAGGAAGGCGCTCGACATTTTGCTCGAAGCCTACTCAAGCGAGTTCTCGGCCGACGACAATGTGTGCCTCGTCATCAAGTCATCCTATCGGGCGAACGCGGACACGATGCGGCCGTGGGAGATGCAGTTGGAGCCTTTGTTGAGCGACCTTGCGTCGAAGTCCGGCGCGCCGGAAATAGTTTATCTTTCCGAGCCGTGGCCCATCGAGGCTCTGCCGACGCTTTACAACGCCTGCCATTGCTACGTGCAGCCCAGCCGGTCGGAGGGGTTCGGGCTTGCGATACTCGAAGCCTTCGCCTGCGGCATCCCGGCCATCGTTACGGGCTGGGGCGGCCACATGGACTTCTGCGACGAATCCAACGCCTTCATAATTGACCATTCACTCGTTCCCGCCGGCGACGTCCAGTACGACAACAACTCGCCCGATGCGCTCATCGCGCAGCCCGACGCCGAACACCTGCGCTCGCTCATGCGGGCCGCATTTGAGGGCTCCTCGATAATGCGGCGAAAATCCGAAGCCGCCCTGGCAACCGCCGCCGAGTACACCTGGGAGGCCGCCGCGGAAAAGCTGGGCAACGCGCTGCTGCGACTCGAGGATGCGTAATGAGATACCAGGCGGTGAGGCTGGGCGACGTCTTGACCGACGGCCCCGGCGCCGGCGGATTCAGCTTTTCGTTTGAGCCCGATATCGACGAGCTTTCAAAGTCAATAAATGAATGCGGCCTGGTCCGTCCGCCGCTTCTCAGGAAAAAAGGCGCAGCGCTCGAAGTCGTCTGCGGGTTCAGGCGCGTGCTCGCCTGCAAAAGCCTCAGACTTGCGGAGATTGAGGCGCTGGTGTGTGAGTCCGACGAGCTTTCCCGCGAAAAATGCCTATGGATCAGCCTGATCGACAATGACCCTCCCGGCCGGTTGAGTCCCGTGGAATGCGCGATGGCGCTGACGAAGTTCTCCGAAGCCGGCTATGGCGCCAACAGGCTCGCCGGCGAGATCGCGCCCATGCTCGGCCTGCCGCCGTCGCGCCGATATGTCGAGGATTACACGGAGATGCTCTCGCTCGAAAGGGAAGTCCTCCGCGCCGTCCACGACGGCTCTTTCGGCGTCGAGCAGGCTCTGTGCCTGCGACGACTCGAAAAGGACGCGCGGCTGCCGGTTTTCGGAATCCTGCGGTCTTGCAAGGCGAACCTGAACGAGACGCGCGAGCTTGTTTCGCTGATTCCCGACGTCGCCGCCATCAGAGGCGTATCCGTGCCGGCCCTCGTGGAGTCGGAATTGGCGGCGATTGCGGGCGATGAGTCGACGCCGCCTCGAAAGAGGCTCGAGCGCCTGCGCACAAGCCTCAGGTGTGCGCGCTATCCTCGGCTGACCGAGACGGAGTCGGCCTTCGAGAGAGAGGTCGGCGCAATGAGGCTCGGAGAGCGCTGCCGTATCAACCCGTCGAAACACTTCGAGGGCGACGAGATCACGATTACTGTCAGGGCCGAAAGCGCCGACAGCGTCGAGAAAGTCCTGGCGAGCCTGTCATCTCCCGAGACAAGAGACGGCCTTCGCAAGCTTTTCGCAATTATCCGGGGCTCCGAGAACCGATGACTGGCTTTGCTCCTGATAAGGTTTTCGTCGAGACTGCCGCCGCAGAGCTTCCACGCACAAAGCGCATCCTCGACAGGATCGGCAACGCCGAAATCGTCTCCGTCGAAGACTACCGGCGGATAAGTGTTTCGACAGGGCCCGGCTCCGACCGCTTTGTCGCGGCGAAAAAACATCTCGCGATCGCTGTCAAAAAGGGTGGGCTGGTGAAAGAGTTCAGGCGGCATTCCTGCCTCAGACAGGCCCGGGAATACTACCTGATCCATGCCGCCGGCTGCCCGTTCGATTGCTTCTATTGCTACCTGCAGTCGTACTTCGAGAGCGCCGTCCCAACCATATTCGCGAACGCCGACGAATTGTTCCGACAGGTTGAGGACATGCTCGCGAATGAATCGGACTCCGGAGCGGGCGGGGATATTCTGTTTCATGCCGGGGAGACGGCCGACGCGCTCGCGCTGGAGCATCTCTCGGGCTTCGCGGCGGATGCCGTCGAATCCTTCGCAAGGATGCCGCGCTCCCTGCTCGAACTGAGGACCAAGAGCGCAAACGTCGAGGCGATCCTGCCGCTTGCACACGGCGGACGGACGGTTGTTTCGTGGACGCTGACGCCCGCGAGCGTCGTTTCGGAATACGAGCGCGGCGCGGCGACGCTGGAACAAAGGCTGGACGCGGCGGCGAGATGCGCGGACGCGGGCTATCCCATCGGCCTCAGGTTCGATCCGATGATCCACTACAATGGCTGGCGGCGCGAGTATCGGCGGCTGGTGGAAGCAATCGCGGCAAGACTCGATGCGGCGAACATCCATTCAATCGTGCTCGGCGGATTCAGGTTTCCGCCGCGTTTGCGCGAGATCATCATAGAGCGGCACGGCCGAAGCGGACTTGTCCTCGGCGAGTTCGTCCCCTCGCCCGACGGCAAACTTCGATATTTCCGGCACATCAGGCAG
>CBFDAY010000241.1:0-4855 GCA_965602895.1 uncultured bacterium | reverse complement strand
AGCTTTCCTACCCGATCATCAACATCATCAAGGGCTATGCCTTCTTCGATTTCGGTCAGGTGTGGGAGGAAGTAGAGGACTTCGGCCAAAACAAGATCAACACCTCGATCGGCCTGGGTATCGGGCTGCGCACGCCCGTCGGGCCTATCCGGATTGACTATGGATATCCCCTCAACCCCGATGACGACCAGGGAAGCGGGGAGATCCATTTCACAACGGGAATCAGCTTCTAACGGGGGTTGCGCTTGCAATTGGGGGACCTCTTTGGTATAATTAATTCCGGAAATTGATAACCCCTTGATCCTACCTCTCTACCAAGCGCATCATGATTCGATAAGAGAGCGCGCAAAACCCGGTCGGTTCGTGTATCACATCGCTTTACATCGTAACGTTGCCCGTATATGCATTGCAGGATTTGCGGTGTGGTTACTTATGTGCTCAGGCGCTTTGGCCGAGACAAGAAAGCCCAGCGAAAAGATCAGACTCGGAGTAGCCGACATCGAGCGAATCCTGCAGGACTATTGGCGCACTTCGCGCGTCAAAGCCGAACTCGAGCGATACAAGACAAGCGAAGAGTTTCGGCAAAAGCAGAAAGAAATGGCCAGGCTCGAGCGAGAACTCCCGAACAGGCGCTTTGCGTTTTTCCGGGACAAGCGAACGAGCCGGGAAATTCAGGAAAAGCGCGCCGAACTTCGCGACATGGCCAAGAAGGAGGCAAAAAGGACTCGCGAAAGGGAGAAGGAGGCAATCGAAGAGCTTTTGACCGACATCCGCCGGGACGCGGAATCGATAGGACGCGAGAAACAGCACACTATAATATTCGACAGCAATACGCCCTACATACTTTTTCTGAACACACGATCTAAAGAAGTCGACGACGTCACCAACGAGGTAATCGAGAGCCTGAATTCCAGATAGCTATCAGTTAGCTATTTGGACTATTACATACTGAAGAGCACGAATATCCGAGAACGGAGGCAAAAATGGCCATTCAACGGAACTGTTCCCTGAAAGCGGCCGCGGCTCTGTGCTTTGCGGCAACCGCGGTTCTACTGTTCGCCGCCCCACCACAACCGGCTTATGCAGCCGAACAAGTCAAGATCGGATATCTCGACCTTGACAGGGTGGTGCAGGCCGTCGCAAAACAGACGCCCGAGTACGAAGAGCTCAGCGGCGAACTAGAGAAACGCAAGGCCGAAGTGGAAAGACGCCGGGCGGAAATAGACCAGCTCGAGGAAGATCTCAAGGCCAACCGGGTCATATGGTCCGAAAGCAAGGCGAGGGAACAGGAAAAACTGATCCGAGACAAGTTTGATGACCTGAAAATTTATTCCGAGGGCGCACAGCGCTTTCGCGACGTGGAAGAGAACAAGATCCTGCGAAGGCTGCTGCCCGAGATCGCGAAAACGGTCAAGATTGTCGGCGAGCGCGACGGCTACAGCATGATATTCGAAAAGCGAATGCTGCTCTACGGTTCGCCCAACTTCAACCTGACGGACGTCATCATAAAGGAAATCAGCGAAAACAATACACAATAGAGGCCTGCGGCCCGACGGCTCGGGCGAGAAACCATGCACAAAAGCCTTCGAGAAATCGCAGAACTTATCGGCGGAGTCATTGAGGGAGACGAGTCCGCCGCGATCGAGGGAGTCTCCGGCATCAAAGACGCCGGGCCGGGCGACATAACCTTTGTCGCCAACCCGAAGTACCTGCCGATGCTTCAATCGACGCTCGCATCGGCCGTTATCGTCGACGACGACGTGCCTTCGTGCGGCAAAAACCTGATAAGGACCTCGAATCCATACCTCGCTTTCACGCAGGTGCTCAAGCTTTTTGCGGTCGATGTCCCGGCGCCCAGAGGCATCCACCCGAACTCGGTGATTGGCAAAAACGTCGCACTCGGTGAGGACACCGCGCTGCACGCGGGCGTCGTCGCCGAGGACGGAAGCAGAATCGGAGATCGCTCGGTACTCTATCCAAGCGTCTTCGTCGGGCGTGGAGCCGAAATAGGCTCCGATTGCACGATATATCCTCGGGTCGTGATCTTTCACGACGTGCTTGTGGGAAACAACGTGATTATCCACAGCGGCGCCGTCATCGGAAGCCGGCCCAGACCCGAAACGGCATCACAAGGCGGAACCGTGGAGGAAGACGTCGCGGGCCGCACGATCATCGAAGACGACGTCGAGATCGGCGCCGGCGTCACCATAGACTGCGCCAGAACCGGAACGACCGTAATCGGCCGAGGCACCAAGATCGACAATCTCGTCCAGATAGGCGCCGATTCTTCCGTAGGCTGCAACTGCATAATCGTCTCGCAGGCGAGCGTAGGCTCGCGCTGCAAAATGGGCGATGGAGTTACCATGGCCGGGCAGGCCGGCATGATCGACGGCGTCTCGGTCGGCGACGGAACCATCATCGCCGCAAAAGCCGGAGTGATCGACGACATCGGCGAAGGCCGGCTGGTCTCCGGCATGCCGGCCATCGGGCACGAGAAATGGCTGAGGATAATGGCAAGCATGAAACGGCTGCCGACAATGGTCCGGGACATCCGCGAATTCAAAAAACGCTTGCATGAAATAGAAGATTCCGATGATAATGAACCAAAAGACTATTAAAAAGGCCGTGTCTTTTTCGGGCGTCGGCCTTCACACCGGAAACAAGACAACCATCACCTTTAAGCCCGCGCCTCCGAACACAGGTGTCATATTCATTCGGACTGACCTGTCCGAGCGCCCCCGCATCCAGGCCGACGTCGCGCACGTTATCGATGTTTCTCGAGGCACGACGATCGGACTCGACGGAGCCAAGGTACTCACGATAGAACATGTGCTGGCGGCCATCGCCGGGCTGGGTATTGATAACGTGTACGCCGAAGTCGACGCCGACGAGGCGCCCGTCGGCGACGGCAGCGCAGCCCCATTTGTTGAAGTGCTCTCCGATGCAGACGTCGAAGAGCAGAATCATCCAAAAAAAGAGATAAGAATCAGCTCGCCGGTCGCATACGACAGAGACGGCATATCGCTGCTCGCGCTGCCTTCGGACAGCCTGAAGCTCTCATACACGATAGACTACAACCACCCGGCGCTCGACTCGCAGTTCTGCTCTTTCACGATAGATCCGGCGGTCTTTGCCCGGGAGATAGCCCCGGCCCGCACCTACTGTTTCCTGCACGACGTGGAACAACTGAAAGCGGCGGGACTCATAAAGGGGGGCAGCATTGAAAACGCCATAATCATAGGCGACGACGACGTCCTCAACGAAAAACTCCGTTTCAGCGACGAATTCGCTCGTCATAAAGTGCTCGACCTTCTCGGCGACCTCGTACTGCTTGGGGGAAATCTCGTGGCTCATGTCGTGGCGATAAAAGCGGGACACGCCTCGCACGTCGAGTTCATCAAGCAGATCCGCTCCGAGATCAGCCCGCAGGCCGGCCGCACGGCCCACGCTGCAGATCCGGAACCGGCGGATGAGCCCATTGTATATGACGCGGCCCGGATAATGGAGATACTCCCGCATCGTTACCCGTTCCTTTTCGTCGACAAGATCACGAAACTGGACGGGAAACACGCCGAGGGAATCAAGAACGTCACGATATCGGAGCCGTATTTCCAGGGCCACCTTCCCGGACGCCCTCTCATGCCCGGGGTGTTGATAATAGAGGCAATCGCTCAGGTGGGCGCGGTGCTCTTTCTGACCGACGAGGCTCACAAGGGCAAGTTTCCTTACATCTTCAGCATAGAAAAGGCCAAGTTCCGAAAACCGGTATATCCCGGCGACCGGATGGATATCGTCGTAGATATCGTCAAACAGCACAAACGCTACGGAAAGCTTCGCGGGAAGGTGTTGGTTGACGGAAAACTCGCCGCGGAGGCCGAGATAGTCTTCGGGACACCGTAGCGGCTCCCCGCGAGCGCCTCGGATGCGGGCGAAACCTGGTTCGCGGAAAACAACCGGCATGATGGAAGAACAAATTTTCAACGAAAAGCAAGTGGGAGAACGGCATATACATCCGACCGCCATCGTCGACCCGAAGGCGGAGATCGATTCCGACGTCGTGATCGGACCATATTCGATCATCGGCGCCGAAGTCACAATAGGCAAAGGCTGCCGCATCGGCGCCCATGTAATTATCGACGGACACACCACCATCGGCGAAAACAACAGGTTTTTCACGGGCGCGGTCATCGGCTCAGAGCCGCAGGATCTCAAATACCGGGGCGGCAGATCCCGCCTCGTTGTGGGGAACAACAATACGATTCGGGAATACGCGACCGTCAACGTATCGACGTCCGAGGAAAACGCGACCATCATAGGAAACAATAACCTGCTCATGGCCTACACCCACGTCGCCCATGAATGCGAAATCCACGACGGCGTCGTCATGGCTAACGACTCGACGCTTGGAGGACATGTGACGATCGAGGACAAGGCGATACTGGGCGGGCTGGCCGCCGTGCACCAGTTCGTTCGGCTGGGAACAATGGCCATCGTCGGCGGCTGCTCCAAGGTCACGAAAGACATTTTGCCTTATTCCATGGTAGACGGGCACCCGGCAAAATGGCAGGGCGTCAACTCCGTGGGATTGAGAAGGAACGAGATGCCCGAGGAGGGCCGCAGAAATATAAAAAGGGCACTCAGGACCATTTGCCGCTCCAACTTGAACACATCACAGGCGCTGGAGAGAATTCGCGCTGAGTTTAACGGCCGTCCGGAAATAGAATACCTCATAGAATTCATCGAGAACTCCAGCCGAGGTATATGCAAGTAACGGGATTTTGCCTCTCCCGGTTCCATTTCAACCTGATGCTTTCCTGAGAACTGGAATTTTGCCATGAACAGACTAAAGACCGGC
>CBFDAY010000240.1:0-4879 GCA_965602895.1 uncultured bacterium | reverse complement strand
CCACCGGAGTCGGCTCGGTAAATGCCTCATGATTGCGGATAGACCGAACGATCCAATCGCGCTCGTCGTCCTCCAGAGAGAAATCGACCAGTATCTCGGCGGCCGCCTCCGCGCTCTTTAGCGCGTGGTCCGCCACCCGCCGTTTTATGTCATGCAACAGCGAGGCAAGCAGAACCAGGAACAACGACCTTTCGGTCCGTCGGCGCGATGTTCCCATCAGCTCGGATTCGCGCAGTACGATGGTCCCGGCGTCGCTCGCCACCTTCTCCAGGTGCTTCAGCCCGTGCCCGTAATGCTCGTCCCTCGATTCCGCTATGCGACGGGATTTCTCCAGAACGGGATGGGTGTGAAGCATCTCGCGGGATATTTCTCTCTCCCGACTCAGATCGAGGTGGAATCTTGGGGTCCTGAAGGTTGCGGCGATTTTTCCGGCCAGCTTCCTGGCCAGCTCATGATCCTGCGCGGCCGTCATAAAGATAATCCCTTAACAGATCGGGCGCAACAATCCCAAAATTATAGCACACGCCGGGGCTGTTTTCAAATTCCGGGCGCCGCGCGTAAAGCGTGGCAAGCCGGAACCCCGCCCCGCAAGATTCCTATCTTCGTGGCTGTCCCATCCTCGCCCGAAAATCAACCACGAATTGCACGGATTTGCAGGGGCCTAATAGCGTCACAAACGACCCATCGGGTTGGGCCTTGAAAAAAAGGCATCCGGTTGGTATAATGTGCGTTACCCCATGGTTTGCATTTGGTAGAGGGTACCGCATCGTTTTCTTCCTCGGAAAACTCATGACATCAGAGTCGGCTTCGGCAAAAAGTCTGTTCAGCCGGGAGGCTGCCGAAATGAAAGTTCTCATCGCCGTATCTCCTGCCGCTGTAGCCGCCGCGGGCGGTGGCGGCAGTCCGCTCACGGCCTTCTACGAGGAGTTGGGCGATCTCCATGTGGATCTGGCATTCGTGGAGGACTCCGCGCCCCTCGCCGACCAGGTCGCGGACGTGGATGTTATAATACCGGCCCTTTCCGATATAGGCGCCGACGTCATCAACGCCGCTTCCAACCTGAAATTGATTATCCAGGCGGGGGTCGGACTCGACACCGTCGACATCGAGGCGGCGACGAAACGCAATATTTACGTCGCGAACGCGCCCTATGGGAGCGCCACCTCGATGGGCGAGCTGACGATCGCGCTCATGATGATGCTCTCCCGCAAGCTGAACGAAGCCCAGCAGAACCTCCGCAAAGGGATATTCTTCCTGCCGCTCGGCTCGGAACTCGGCGGGAAAACGCTCGGCCTCATCGGGCTCGGCCACAGCGGCAACGAGGCCGCCAGGCGCGCCAAGAGTTTCGACATGACGATCCTCGCGGTCGACAAGTACCACGAGCGGATACACAACCCCGACGTCGACTTCCTCGGCGGCATAGATCAGCTCGAAAAAATCCTCGCGGAGAGCGACTTTGTTTCGCTCCACTGCCCACTGAACGACGAGACCAACTGCATGATAGGATACGAGCAGCTTTGTAAAATGAAGGATACGGCATACTTCATAAACCTCGCGCGCGCGGGCCTGGTGGACGAGCAGGGGCTCATACGCGCCCTGAAAGAGCAAAAAATCGCCGGCGCCGGGCTTGATGTTTTCTGGGAAGAACCGCTCGGCCCCGACAATGAATTGCTCAAGCTCGACAACGTCGTGCTCACGCCGCACGTGGCCACATCCACCGACGAATCGCGTGCGCGCAATTTCGAGCAGGTTGCAAGAGACATAAAAAGGGTCGCCGGCGGCGAGAAGCCGGAGTTTTGCGTAAACTTCTAGCAGAGTATGGGTGGGGCGGGCGCTCGTGCGCCGTCCAAAGAATATATCCAAAACCGAACGGAGTCAAAGATGGCGAAAGGCGAGATAGTCATCCTCGATTACAGTTGCAAGGGTTGCGCCCTGTGTGTCGAGTATTGTCCGAATGGTTGCATACAGATTTCGAAGGACAAGTTTACGGCATCCGGCGCGCTTCTTCCCGAGTTCGTGAACGTGGAGGAATGTGTTGCTTGCAAGATCTGCGCTAACATGTGCCCGGATTTTGCGATCGAGGTCTACAAGTACGTTGACGAAGAAGAATAGAGGCCGAGGAGAAAATACCGACATGGCTGAAAAACTATTCATAAGCGGCAATGAAGCCGTCGCAAGAGGCGCAATAGCCGCCGATTGCAAGTACTTTTTTGGATATCCGATCACGCCGCAAAACGATATCCCCGAGTTCATGTCCCGCGAGATGCCGAAGGCGGGCGGCGTTTTCGTCCAATCCGAGAGCGAGGTTTCCTCGATCTACATGGTCTACGGCGCCTCCCTGTGCGGAGCCCGCGTGATGACGTCGACATCGAGCCCGGGTTATGCGCTCATGCAGGAGGGCGTTTCCTACATAGCCGAAATCGAGGCGCCATGCGTGGTTGTAAACGTGTCCCGGATGGGCCCCGGCATCGGCACGGGCGGCCAGGCCGGGCAGACGGATTATCGCATAGCCGTAAAAGGCGGCGGGCACGGCGGCTACCGCTGCATCGTTCTCGCGCCGTCGTCGCCCCAGGAAATCTACGAACACATGCAGCTTGCCTTCAATCTGGCCGACAAATATCGCATCATGACCCTGGTGCTGTCCGATTACGTCCTCGGGCAAATGGCCGAAGTCGTGGAACTCAAGAAGCTGGAGTTCAAGGACGAACTGCCCGAGAAGTTCTGGGCCCTGAAGGGCACCGACAAGAAAGACGGCATGCGCTACATGCACGTCGTCGGATTTTTCAACTACGGCGGCGTGGTCTCCCTCCACGAGGGGCTAATGAAAAAATTCAAGCAGGTCGAAGAAAATGAAATAAGATATGAGACCCTGTACGCGGACGACGCCGAGATGCTGCTGGTCGCTTACGGTTCGACAGCGCGCACGGCGCTAAAGGCAGTCGAGATGGCCCGCGCCGAGGGAATTAAGGTCGGCCTCTTCAGGCCGATTACCCTGTGGCCGTACCCGGAGGAGGCGCTCCGCGAAACCGCCCTGAAAGCCAAACAGGTGTTGTGCGTCGAGGACAGCAACGGCCAGATGAAAGAGGACGTGGACTTGGCCGTGCGGGCGCAAGTGCCCGTCCACTACCTGGGCATGTGGGGACGCAGCAACGACCAGCCGAATGGACTCATGTTCCCCGAGCGCGTGCTCGAGGAAATCAAGAAATTGTTCGACAGCCCGCTGCACTAGCCGGGCTTCGCGAGCCGCCCGCGCTTTATCGGCACAAGCGGCCGGGAGGTTCGGAGATAATGCGAGCGTCGTTGAGACCTCAGGAGATTGGAAATCCATCATGAGCGCCAAAGAACAGAAAAAAGAGTTGGTCTGCGGGAAGCCCGAACTCAGGACCGGCCTCCCAAGCATGTATTGTCCGGGGTGCCATTACGGCATCATTACACGTGTAATCTGCGAGGTTCTTGAAGAAATGAACCTCGGCGGCAGGGCGATCGGGTTTGCCGGCGTCGGCTGCAGCTTCGGCGGAGCGCCGATGTCGATCAACATCGACTGGGCATCGTGCCCCCACGGGCGAGCGCCCGCGATGGCCTGCGCCGCCAAGCGGGTCCATCCCGACGCCCTCGTGTTCACGCTCCAGGGCGACGGCGACCTCGGCGCGATAGGGCTCGGATGCTTCCTCAGCGCCGTTTTGCGAAACGAGACCCTGACCACGATCTTCCTTAACAATGCCGGCTACGGCCAGACGGGAGGTCAGCTCGCGCCGACGACGCTCATGGGAATGAAGACCACGACGACCCAGGAAGGCCGAAAACCCGAGCACGGGTTCCCGCTCCACGGGGCCGAGCTTGCCGCCCACATGAAAGCCGTGGCCTACTCGGCGCGCGTCAGCGTGCACACGCCTGCCAATTTCAGAAAGGCCAAAAAGGCGCTTGCGACCGCGTTCCAGAAGCAAATGGACGGCGCAGGCTACGCTTTCGTGGAGTTCCTTTCCGCCTGTCCGTCGGTCTGGGGGATGAGCCCGATCGAATCGGTCGAGTACATACAGGAGCACATGACAAAGGAATTCGAACTCGGCGAATTCAAGAACGTCGACTCGATATACGACTGACGCAAGGAGAACACAAGATGGGCGAAAAATACTTCGAAGTGACCATGTCGGGACTCGGCGGCAAAGGCGTGCTCACGCTCGGCAGAATCCTCGCCGAGGCCGGAATGGAAATATACGATTACGTCTCCTATTTCCCAAACTATTCGCCCGCGATGCGCGGCGGCGAAAGCGAGTGCACCGTCATCTTTTCCGATAAGCCGATCCCGAGCCCGCTGATCTACAATCCCGCCCACGCGATAGTCATGGATCCGGCGTCTTTCGGCCAGTTCGAGATGCGCCTCAAGCCGGGCGGGATACTTTTCTGCGACGACTCCATCATCTCCTCCAAGGGCGACCGCAACGACATCGGAGTTTTCAATGTGCCCGCCTCCGAAGAGGCCGTCGCGCTGGGCGACCTGCAGGTGGCGAACATGGTGCTCCTGGGCGCATACGTGGGCAAGGCCGAGTCGGTTCCGATCGGGATGCTCGAGCGCGCGCTCACCAAGCGCTTCAAAGGAACGCGCCGTGAATCGCTGCTCGAATTGAACAAAAAGGCAGTTCGCAAAGGCAACCAGTTCGCCAAAAAATTGTGACCCCCGGAAAATAGCAGGCGTGGACTTTCAATGTCGGAAAAACGGGACGACCTGCAAGATTTATCAAGGAGGTTCCATGCGGGCCTCCTTGATCTATTTCAGGGAAGAAGACCGGGGGAGGCTCCATGCTCGAATCTTTCAAAGCCCAGGCTTCAAGCGATTCTTAAACTTCTAAGGGCCTGTTGCCGAAATACGAAAACACCTTTT
>CBFDAY010000239.1:0-4933 GCA_965602895.1 uncultured bacterium | reverse complement strand
CCGGTTAATTATCAGGGTTTTGGGGGTCGGGAAAAGCAGGCTAAAGACGCATCGGGGGCGGTTTCGACACGTATATGACGCTAAAAAGACGGTTGAAGGACGCATTCGGGCCGGTTTGGGCCGGTTGCCGATTTCGGGCGAATTAAGGCCATAAGTGGTTGCGTTGATGTGGGTTGCGCGCATTTGGGTCGCCGAAATCCGGTTTGGCGGTCGGAGGGGCGGGATGCATCGATTAGACGTCGGGTGAGGTCTCCCGCGCCATTGAATTTTGCATCAGTCGGGCGAGTTGCGCTCGCCGATTTTTTGGGCGGGGATGCCGCCGACGATGGAGTAGGGATCGGTGTCGTTCGTGACGATTGCGCCCGCGCCGATTATCGTGCCGTCGCCGATATTGACGCCGGGCAGTATCACCGCGTTGGCGCCTATCCACACGTCGTTCCCGATTACGACCGGTTCTAACTCGTGCCCCTGGAACATGATGGGCACGCCTCGGAGGTTGTACCTGTGCTGCGAGGAAGTGATGACGACATTGGGGCCGATGAGCACGTAATCGCCGAATTTCACGCCGCCGCGGCCGTAGATGTGGACGCCGCGGTTGATGTTGAGATTCTTTCCGGCCTCGATGCCGTAGCAGTGCTGGAGGTGGGCGCCGGGGAAGATGAACGGGAATGAATCGAGCTTTTTGCAGAGAAGTTTATAAAAAAGGTATCGGGCCGTAAACCCTTCGAAGCCGGGTATGTAGCGAAACATCCACGCGACGTACTCTTCGAGGAAAAGCACGACGACCTGTTTCAGGGAGACGCTCTTGAAGAATTTTTTTATCTGATCGTTTGTGCTCGGCATCCGGTTCCGTCTCAGTATTCGATTCCCTTGCGGGCGCCCATGTCCTTGCGCCAGGGGTGCTTGACCTCGCGCATCTCGGTGACGTAGTCGGCCAGCTCGAGCAGTTTCGGATGCGCGGACCTGCCCGTGAGGACTATCTCGACCGACTCGCGCCTGCCCTTAAGGGCGGAGAGCACCTCGTCGACCGACAGCAGCCTGAAGTTTATGGCGTAGTTGATCTCGTCGAGTATCACGATGTCATATTTGCCCGAACTTATGCATTCTTCCGCAAATTCCAGAGCGTGCCGCGCCGCCTCGAGGTCGGCGATTCGCAGGTTTTCGGGGTCGACGTGGCATTCCATGCACCCGATGCAGTTCTTGTCCGCCGCAGGGTCCTTCGCCAGGCGCACGCATTCCGGCCCCATCTGCACGATCTCAAAGTCGGGCTTGAGCCTGTCGGCGCCTGTGAGTTCGCCGTAACGGTTCGACGTCTTGAGGAACTGTATCATGATGACCCTCAGCCCGCCTCCGACGGCCCGGAGCGCCAGTCCGAGCGCCGAGGTGGTCTTGCCCTTGCCTTCTCCGGTGTAGATGTGAACCAGGCCGAGATGGCCAAGGGGAGGTGTTGGAATTTTGGTCATCGGGATTTCAGGATTCGTCCAGGTAGTCCAGGTTGTCGACCGAGGTGACGACGCTTGTCGCGATGTTGGTCAAATGGCTGGAGATCCGCTTTAAATAGCGGGCCAAAAGGGTGTACCCGACCGCTTTTTTCGTCGGGAGATTGTCCACGATGAGCTGCTTCAGGAGCATGTCGCACTGCTTGCTTATGCGGGGGCCCTTGGCCATGATCGAGCGGGCGATCTCCTCGTCGGACCGCTCGAAGGCCTTTCTCGTTTTGCCGAAGAGGTTTTCCACCTGTTCCGACAATTCGATGAACGGTGTCTTGTAGCGGCCGCTGTCGAATGTAACGTCGAGCACGGCCCCCAGCTCGAAGAGGTTCTTGCAAAAGTCGCCCATGCGCTCGGCATCCTTGACGACGCTCATCAGCACAAGGCAGGCGGGCAAATCCGTTCTGGGCTGCAGGCTGAGGTGTCTTATGATCTTGCGCCTGATGCTGCGCTGATGCTCGTTTACTTCCCTATCCTTGGAGTAGATCTCCTGTCCCACCTCTTTTGCCGGCCTCCCGGCCATCAGCACCTGGAGCGAAGCGTCAAACATCCACTCGGTCTTCTCGATCATCTGGGTGAACTCGGCGAACATCGAGCTAAGAGGCGATTTCGCCCTCAGCATGTCCAGCAGTTGTCTGAGCATTCGGCGTTATCCTCCTGACATTCGGATATTGCGAACATTTATTATATACAACGCTACCCGATTCTCCAAATCCGGACGCGGCCAAATGGCCGCCTCAGGCCGACCTTCCACCTGCCGCTTTCGAGATAAGTCTGAAAAGCACGATCAGCACCGGCAGACCGGCGAGAATCAGGCCGGCGACCGGTGTAAATCCGAACTCGCTGAGATATATGCAGATGCCGGGTATGTAAAAGAACACCAGGATAACATAAAGCAACGGGAAAAACCTGTTTTCCATCGTTCTTCTGCCCACTTCTCTTGCCAGGCCGATGGGTATGAACCGCATCGGATAAAAGATCGCGATGCCGAAGATGTTGAACGTAAGGTGAGCGAAGGCTATGGTGATGCCGCCCATGTTTCCCGTCGACACCGTCGCCAGGGCGGCCAGGATCGCCGTGACCGTGGTTCCCACATTCGCGCCAAGCGTGTACGGGAAGATCTGCTCAAGGGTGAGGATTCCGGCCGCCGCCATGGGAATAATCAGCGAGGTTGTGACCGAGCTGCTTTGCACAAGGGCGGTAATGAAGAGTCCCACGAGCAGGCTCAAAGCGGCGTTGCGGAAGATGTACGTGCTGAAAAATGTTTCGACCCTCGACAGCACCAGGCTTTTAAGGACTTTAACGATGAAGAAGAGGGAGGTGAAGAGAACCAGCAGGGTGATGACCATGAGCGCCGTAGCCTGCACGGCCGGCGTCGCATGAACCAGCGTCGTCACCGAATCCGTCACGAAGTGGGTCGCAGGCTTGACAATAGCCTTGAGAGGGCTTGTGAAAGTCGCCCCGCCGATGTCTCCAAACACTTTCGTGGCGGCCCTCGCGGTGGTCTCGAGAATGCCAAACGCCATCTCGATCGGGAACAACACAATAACGACGAGCACGTTCAATATGTCGTGTACAAGCGCCCCTTCGGCCGCCCGGCGAAACTCTTCTTTTCGAGTTACGTGGCCGTGAGCCACAAGCGTGTTCGTGACGCTGGTGCCGATGTTGGCCCCCATGATTATGGGGATTGCAGCGCCTATATCGAGCATGCCGCCGCCGACCAGGCCGACGACCACCGAAGTCGTGAACGAGGAACTCTGCACCAGCGCCGTCGTGAGGACACCTATGAAGAGTCCGACGAACTTGTTGCCCGAAAGTGTAAACAGCTTTTCGGCGAAATCCGCCCCGAATAATCGAAAGGCGCTCTGCATCAAGGCGATGCTTACAAGAAAAAAATACAGCAGCAAAACCACGGCGGCAACCTTGAGCGCCGTCTTCGCCGCTTCATTTCCCTTCATCGCGCTTCTCCCCCGAACCTCTGCATCCGCTCCGATATTTCGACCGTCTCAAGTCCGATCCGTCATCCCCGCAGGCGACTCGCGCGTTTTGTCACGATTTGCAAAAGGAAGGTCGGGGTAAATTGGGGCCGCAGGCCGACCGCGCGGTCCCGGCTGGAAATCATCCGTCCAGTTTTGGGAGGAAATGGTTCTCGTAGAAATCGAGAGCATAACGATCCGTCATTCCGGCCAAAAAATCCACCACCAGGCGGTCAACGCTCGCGCCCGTGCTCGACACCGGGGCGTCTCCAAGAGACACATGCGGATTGTCGACCAGGAACAGGTACATCTCTTTGAGCATTCTTCTGGCTTTGGTTATTGAATCCTGGATCTCGGGCCTCGGGTATACATTCTCATAAAGATAATTCCTGAGCGTGTTGGTCGCTTCCATAATCTGCGGACTCATCCTGATCGCGCCCTCACGGCTGGAATCGATGATATCAGCCACCATTGAGTGAATCCGGCGCGAGGGCGTGACGCCGAGCACGGCAACGCATTCGGCGGGCAGATCGGCCTCGGTTATGAGCGCGCTGCGGATGGCGTCGTCGATGTCATGATTGATGTAAGCTACACTGTCGCTGATTCTTACGACTTGCGCTTCGAGCGTTGCGGGCAGCTCTGTGTTGCCCGGCTCGAAGATGTCGGCGGCGCCTTTCGAATGTTTCAAAATCCCATCGCGAACCTCGAATGTCAGGTTCAGCCCGTCGCCGTTCTCGAGTTCCTCGACGATTCTCAAGCTCTGCTCGTTGTGGGCGAAACCGCCGGGGAAAAGCTCGTTGAGCACCGCCTCGCCCGCATGGCCGAACGGCGTGTGCCCCAGGTCGTGCCCGAGCGCGATCGCTTCGGTCAGGTCCTCGTTCAGGCAAAGGGCCCTCGACGCCGTGCGCGCGATCTGCGCCACCTCGAGCGTGTGCGTCAGGCGGGTACGGTGATGGTCGCCCGAGGGCGAGAGGAAGACCTGCGTCTTATGCTTCAGGCGGCGGAACGATTTGGAGTGGATTATCCTGTCGCGGTCACGCTGGAAGCGGGTGCGGTAGGCGCACTCCTCGATTGGGACGCGCCTGCCCTTGCTCGCGTCGCTGAACGCCGCCCGCGGCGAGAGGAACTTCCGCTCGCGCCGCTCCAGCATCTCGCGTATCGACATGCCTTTCGGCGGACATGCCGCGCTTTCGGTTTCCAGTTGCGAGGAAGACATCTATAGCCAGCTTATTCGGAAAAACCCACCCGATTGATGGAAGCAAACTGTAGTGAAGATTGGAGGACTACACGCTCATTATAGGTTGCGCCGAGGGCTTTGTCAAGATGCTTTTCCGGCTGGAGTTTCCATGTTTTTCTGCGGGGCGCCGACCCATGAGATTGCCGCGGTCGTTTGGATCTTCGATCCTTCACTCCCTTCTCAGAAACTGATGTTGCCTTTCGCTTGGGACAGTCCCGATTCTTAAGAGG
>CBFDAY010000238.1:0-4968 GCA_965602895.1 uncultured bacterium | reverse complement strand
AGCGCGAGTCTGTCGGCTACTTTGCTCGCGCAAATCAGGTCGTGCGTGACGACTATGGAAGTGACCTGAAGCTCGCGCTGGAGCCTGATCACAAGCTCGGATATATGCTTTGCCCGTATGGGATCGAGCCCGGTGGTCGGCTCGTCGTAGACGATGATGCGCGGATCGAATGCGATCGCCCGCGCGAGCGCGGCCCGCTTCTGCATGCCGCCGCTGAGTTCCGAGGGCATCTTTTCCTCGACCCCCTCGAGTTCCACAAGCCTCAGCTTCTCGCTTACGATGTCGCGTATCTGCTCGTCGGTGAGTTCCAGATGTTGCTCAAGGGCGAATGAGATGTTCTCGGCTATGGTCATCGAGTCGTAAAGCGCCGAGCCCTGGAACAGGAATCCCATCTTAAGCCTCAGCATGTCCCACTGGCGGTCGCGCGAAAACGCGGTGACTTCCTCGCCGTCTATGGTTATGCGGCCCGCATCGGGCTCCAGCAGGCCGATGAGCAGGCTCATCAACACGGTTTTCCCGCTCCCGCTGGCGCCGAGAATGACGATGGTCTCCCCGTCGTAGATCCGGAGGGCCACGTCTTCGAGGACGACCTGCCCGTTGAAGCTTTTGCTCAGGCCCTCGATATCTATTATCGGCGCAAGGTCTTTGTTCTCAATGTCCATAAACCGTTTCCGAAAATAGCGTCAGCCCCCGAAGATCCAAAGCAGGATTCGGGTAAGGATAACGTCGGATACGACGATCAGCAGCGAGGAGGTAACCACGCATGCTTTGGTCGAGTTGCCGACGCCCTCGGTGCCGCCGGTCGTTGCGAAACCATAGTAGCTGGCGACCGTGCCCACGAGCATTCCAAAGAAAATTGTTTTCAACAGGCCGGGAATCACGTCGGTCAGCTCGACGTAAGTGAGCGTGTAAGAGATGTAAAGGTGAAAGCTTATGCCGCCCTGCACAACGCCTATGATCAACCCGCCAATTATGCCCAGGATGTCGGCGATTATGGTAAGAAGCGGCGTGGCGATCATGCATGCGACCACCCTGGTCACAACGAGGTAGCGCATCGGGTTGACGGCCGAGACGGTCAGCGCGTCTATCTGCCTGGTCACCTTCATCGAGCCGAGTTCGGCGCATATTCCCGAGCCCGCCCTGCCGGCGATCATGAGCGCCGTGAACACGGGTCCAAGCTCCTTGACAACCGCGAGTCCCACGACGATCGACACATAGTTGACCGCGCCAAACATCTGGAGCGTGCCGATTGTCTGCATCGCGAGCACAAGGCCGACCGAGATTGCGACCGTGCTCGTCAGCAGGAGCGAATTGACTCCGATGCTGCGAATCTGGCGAACGGTCTCGGCGAAGTAGAAGCGCGGCGTCACGCTTTTGGCCATCGTGTCCGCCCAGAAAAGAAATAAGCGGCCGGCAAAACTGGCGTATTGCAGCATCCGACCGCCGATTGTCTGTGGAAGGCTCTCCATTCCCGTGTGCTTCTCTCCAGGATACCGACAAGCGTCGAGGTATCAGTGCTTTGCGCAATTAAATTATACAATAACCGGCGCCGTATGTCTAATTGCGGCCCCGGTCTTTGACATTTCTTTTTTCTGCGTGGTATCATGCCGAACGACCGGAACTTGCATGGTCCCGCCCGGCAGGCCGCGCGTATTTCCATAGTCGCTCGGCGGTGATATAGTTGTGCGAAGAAACACAGGTCTTGTCTGCAAGCACGCATCCGAGGAGACGAATCATGGCCCGCAAAAGCGCCGCCGCACGCAGCAAAAGGATATCGCTCGACTACACGAACCTGATGGCGGATGTCGTCGGCTCCACGCACGGAATCACAAGGGCCGAGATGAAATCGGAACTCGCGCGCGTGAGGGATATCTCGCGCCGTCTCAAGAAGCGGCGGGCCGAGGGCGAGCTCGCGTTTATGGAACTCCCATATCAGGATAAGCTGGTTCGCGAGATCGAAGACTATGCGAGCGGGCTGCCGGCGGCGATTGACAACTTTGTCGTCATCGGCATCGGAGGCTCGGCGCTCGGGAACATCATGCTGCAGTCGGCGCTCAATCATCCCGAGCACAATCTCCTGTCCAAAAAGGGACGCCGCGGCCGACCGCGCATGTTCTTCCTCGACAATGTCGATCCCGACCGGACCGCCTCGCTGCTGGAGGCCCTCGACCCGCGCCGCACGGCGTTCAACGTGATAACCAAGTCGGGCGACACGGCCGAGACCATGAGCAACTTCCTCGTGGCGCGCGCGTGGCTGATGAAGGCAGTCGGCAAAAAGGGGCTGTCGCGCCGCATAGTTGCGACTACCGACGAGACGAAGGGGCACCTGCGAAAGATTGTTGAAAAAGAAGGGTACGAATCGTTCCTTGTGCCCGACGGCGTCGGCGGACGCTTCTCGGTGCTGACGGCCGTGGGGCTGATCTCGGCCGCCGTATCGGGCATCGACATCCGACTGCTGCTCGCGGGCGCGGCGGCGATGGACAGGAGGTGCCGCGCGGACGACCCGCTGAAAAATCCGGCGGCGCTGAATGCCCTGCTGCATTATTTGCTCGATACCCGCAAGGGCAAGACAATTTCGGTCATGATGCCGTATGCGCACCGGCTGCGCGATTTCGCCGACTGGTACCGCCAGCTCTGGGCCGAGAGCCTGGGGAAAAGGTTTTCGCTCGAAGGCAAAGAGGTCAACGTCGGCCAGACACCGGTCAAAGCCCTCGGCGCGACCGACCAGCATTCACAGGTCCAGCTATACATGGAAGGCCCGTTCGATAAAGTCGTCACGATTGTCGGACTCGACGAGTATCCGAGCGAAGTCAAGATTCCAAAGGCCTTCTCCGGGATGGAAGGCATCGCCTACCTCGGAGGACGCACCCTCGGGGAGCTAATCAGGGCGGAACAGCGGTCGACGGCCCTCGCACTCGCGAGGAGTTCGCGGCCGAACTGCACGATCACCCTGCCGGAACTCGACGCCCACTCGCTCGGACAGCTCATATATATGTATGAATTGCAGACCGCGTTTGCGGGAGAGCTATATAATATAAACGCGTTCGACCAACCCGGCGTCGAGCTGGGCAAAAAGTACGCCTGCGGCATGATGGGCCGCAAGGGATTCGAAAAGTTCAGAAACGAAGTGAGGCGCGGCGTCGGCAAAGGGAAGCCGGCGCGCGTTTAGACCGCTCCGCGCGTTCGAGACGCGCCGGGCGAAGAAGGGGGCGCGGACCCTGTCCCATGGGAAAATCGATCTTCGCAGGTTTGCTTATCGTCTTGCTGGGCCTGCTTCATGGCTGCTCAAAGGGTCCTTCGGCGACCGAGTCGGGCCCGAGCGTCGCGGCGACGATCTTTCCGCTATGTGACATAGCGAGGAATATTGCCGGCGACAAGCTTGAGGTCGTCAACATACTGCCGCCGGGCTCGAGTCCGCACACCTACTCGCTCACTCCCCGGCAGGTCAGGCAGCTTGAGGATGTCAGGGTCGTGTTCAGCGTCGGCTACGGGCTTGACGATTGGACGGACACGCTCCTGGACACGCTTCCGAACCTGAGAAAAGTCGTCGTGGATAGAGGAATAGATCTCATGGAGTCCGCCGAGGCGGGGAAACACGAGCATGCCGGCGGCGGCCACAATCGACACGAAGGAGCCAACCCGCATTATTGGCTCTCGATCGAAAACGGCAAGCAGATCGCGCGCAACATCGCCGAGGAAATCATAGGGCTCGACGCCGCCAATGAAGGCTATTACAGGGCGAACCTGGAGGCTTACCTCTCGAAACTGGACGCCGCCAAGGCGCGCTCGAAAGAAAGGATAAGCAGGCTTCCCCGAAAGGATATCATGACGTTTCACAATGCCTGGATCTACTTCGCCGAGGAGTTCGGCCTTGAAGTAGTCGGCGCGTTCGAGCCTTTTCCCGGCAAACAGCCGACGCCGCGCTATCTCACGGATCTGCACGATAAGGCGCAAGAGTATGGGCTGAAGGCCCTTTTCTCGGAGCCGCAGCTTTCCAGTGAGACCGTCGCCGCCTTTGTGAACGACATCGGGCTGAAGCTCTATGTCCTCGATCCGCTCGGGGGCGTCGAGGGACGCGACAGCTATATCGGGCTCTTCGAGTATAATACCGACATCATCGTAGAGGCGCTGTCAGATGACCGATAATAAGATCCTCGAAATAAAGAACCTCACGGTCAAGTACAACGGCCACGTTATCCTGAACGAACTCAATTTCTGGGTGAACTCGGGCGAGATCGTGGCGATCATAGGGCCCAACGGCTCCGGCAAGACCACGTTGCTGAAGGCCATCCTCGGGCTGATTCCCCACCAGGGTGAGGTGAAAATCTTCGGCGGCCCGCCGAAACTCGCGCTGAGCGAAATAGGCTATGTCCCGCAAAGACTCGAATTCGACCGGACCTTCCCGCTGACGGTCGAGGAATTCCTCAACTTCATGAAGGTGAAGAACCGGGCGTGGCGCGACGAGGTGCTCCACGAGGCGGGTGTGGACGCGTTCACCGGCAAGCGGATCGGCGAGCTGTCGGGCGGGCAACTGCAGAGGCTGCTGATCGCGAAGGCCCTGCTCAAGGAACCGAAGCTGCTGATGCTGGACGAGGCCACCAGCGGCGTCGACGTGGCGGCCGAGATGACGTTCTTCGAGCTGATCGAACATCTCAACAAGATCCACAAGGTCACGATCATGCTGATCTCGCACGAAGTGCAGATGGTCTACAAGTTCGCCACCCAGATACTCTGCCTGAACAAGGACCTCGTGTGCAACGGCAGGCCGAAGGAGGCGATCACAAAGGAAGTTCTCGAGAGGCTGTACGGGAAAAACATCGAGTTCCAATCGCACGAACACTGAAAAGTGAAAACTGCCGCTTTTGCAGAAACTTGTAGAATCCGGGCGAGATTGCTTCGTCACTCGGGTCTATGACCCTTCGTTTCTCGCAATGATGTGTAAACCTGCCCCGGTGACGTTGCCATAAT
>CBFDAY010000237.1:0-4993 GCA_965602895.1 uncultured bacterium | reverse complement strand
GTCGGGCGACATGAGCGTGTTCGTGTTGAACGCCAGATCGCCTTCGAGCGCAATGACTTCTGCGCCGGCGTCGATGGCCATCGAATGAAATTCCTTGTAATAATCCGTCGAGATACGCGCAAGCTCGTGGACAAGCTTCGGATCGAGCAGATAATCGGCCAGAAGATTCTCCATGGCGCCCCGCAGGCTCCAGCTAAGCTTGAACGGGCCCGCCGTGTGGAAGACCATCGCGCGGCGACCCTCGAACTTTTGCAGCGCAAATTGGAGCGCCATCAGCTCGGCCTCGCTCGGGGGATCGAGCTTGAAACTTTTCAGGTCCGACGCGTCCTTGATCGGGCCCTCCACGGGGAAGGGCGAGCCGTGATCGCTCAGGTGATAGACGACGCCGAGGCCGTCGCGAAAGTGCTTGTCGTCGACTTTCTCGCGCTGTCCGAGCGCAAGCAGCGTGATGCCGTCGAGGTCGAGCGAATCAACCAGCGTGCACATCGCGTCGAATAGCTGCAGTTTCTCCTCCATCGTCATATCGCTGACGGGCTTGAGCGGCGGCAGCTCCGACGTGAAGTGGCGGGCGATTCCGATTATGCTCGCCTCGTTAAACGCCAGCTCCCACACCGGCACCCTGTCGGGCTGCTTGAGATCCAGCGCCGTCAACATCCTCTCGCGCGGTTGCATTAGTGAATATCTCCTTTTCCACATATCTGGGATTTGCTGCTCTCAAATCTTGATGCACGGGATTGTCTTTATGATATTCGAACAGGTGGCGGGTTGTAAACAAAAATCATAGAATACCGGGCCTATTATTTGTCCGCAATGATCTTATAACCTTGAATTATTCGTTGAAAATAGATAGAGTTATCCACAAAAACAGGCTGTTATTAATTGGATATCGAATAAATGCACCAATCGGAATACATTTACGGCAGGCGCGCGGTGCTGGAGGCGCTGCGGGCGTCGGCCGAGCGCGTGAACAAGTTGTTTATCGCGCAGGGCGTTCGCGGCGAGACGATAAGTGAGATCCGCGACCTGGCCAAAATGAACCGCGTCGTCACTAAGACGCTGCCCAGGCGGGCGCTCGAAAGGTATGCCCCGGCGGCTTCGCACCAGGGAGTGGTCGCCTCGATGTCGCCGCAGAGCTACGCCGACGCGGACGATCTCATGCAGCCCTATCAGGACGGCGAACCCGCGTTGGTGCTTTTGCTCGACGGCATCACCGACCCGCAGAATTTCGGGGCGATCCTCAGGACAGCCGAGGCGGTCGGCGCCAATGGCGTGATCATTCCGCGTCACAGGTCGGTCGCGCTGACACCGGTTGTCGCCAAGCACTCGGCGGGCGCTTCGCAATTCGTGCCCATCGCGCGGGTGCCCAACGTCGTGCGCGCGCTCGATGCGTTGAAGGAGAACGGAGTGCAGGCCATCGGCACGGCTGGCGATGCCGAATGGACAATCTATGACGTCGACTTCGCGCAGCCGACTGCAATCGTGGTCGGAAGCGAGGGAGTGGGCCTCAGGCCGTTGGTCCGGAAGAAGTGCGACGTTTTGGCGCGCATACCGATGCTGGGCAGGATCGCCTCGCTCAATGCGAGCGCGGCGGCGGCGGTCGTCCTGTACGAGGTGTTGCGGCAGCGCTCGGAACCCCCGAGTCATCGCGAGTCATGACGACAAACGCGCCGTTGTCGAGCCTGATGGAATAGTGCCGCTTGACGTAATCGATTAACGGCTCGCTCTCAAAACCCGCCTCTTCCCACCCGTCCCTGACCTGGCACGCCGCCGCGGGATCGAGGACAACTAGTGGGGTTTTGTCCTCATCGAGCATGCGGGCCGCATTCTCAAGACGCTCCATATTGAAAGATGCATGTCCGAGCTTGAACACGTGAAATTTCGCGCCTTCCACGCACGGGCTCGACGGGATATCAAGATACGGCGTCGGGTTCTCCCTTTCGGTAAGGTAATATATGAAAGGCGAAAAGGACATCACAAATATCGTGTCGCTCGGCCTGGTGCTGAGCTGGATGAAATCGATGACATTTATTATCGGATGCCCGTAGGCCGCCGCATCGACCTTGTCTTTCGGGACGGGGACGAATCCCAGCGGAGAGCCAACCGAGACCGTCCTGAGATCGGAAGCATAGACGAGTTCCCCGACAAGAATCCGCGCACAGGAGAGAACGATTATGGCGCTGACAATCAGGTTTGCCATTTTTCGCGCTGTTGCAAACCGCATCTGAGACAGATCCGGGGCAAGGGGATGCAGGACATAAGCAGACGTCAGATAGCAGGGCGCCATTATGGTCAAAAGATGGTGGAAGTCGGGCCTCTGCAGGGCCGAGCCGAACGCCGCCAGGCCAACCGTCGAACACAGTACCGGGATGGCGTTCTCCTCTATTCCTCGCAAACGGCGGCCAATCCAAACAGAAGCCGCCGCGAAAATCGACAACGGGGCCGCATATTTGATCAGCAAGGCCGAAACCAGAGCCGCCCGTGCGCCGCTTCCGGGCAGGGGCGCAGCGCCCGCCATGCCCGCAAGCACGCGCTCTGTCAGCGACCCGTAAAACCCGCCATAGCCGGCCTCACCGCTAGTCTGCGCGAGCAGCCTTATCGGATAGATGATTGTGGCCGATACGGCCTCATCGAGCATGCCCACCCAGGCAAAGTACGCCGCGGCGGCAACCAGCGGCCCGAACACCCCCGCAGCAAAGATGGATGCCGTCCTGAGCGCCCGGGCGAGGCGGGGCGATTCGCTATTCTGCAGCAACTCGTCCGCAATAAGGAACACAGACATAAGGCAGATAAGGTAGCCGCCTTTGGGCTGCTGAAACAGGAAGGTCGCTCCCGCCAGCAATCCGCCCGCGAAAAGGGATTTCCGGCGCGAGCGGTCTTCGAGGAAGCGCGCCACCAGAAAAGCGCAGAACACGAGCGTCAACGTGCTGTACCAGTGGTAGCCGGCAATCGGCCACAGGTTCACGCCGACCATGACGAAGAGCATCGACGCCAGCGTCGACGGCAGCCGTCCCATGAATTTGCGCCCCAAAAGATACAGGCCGGAAGCGGTGACTGATGCGGCCAGGATCAGCGTAATCCTGATGGCAAAGATGGACTTGCCGAGTATCGAGAAGACCGCCGCAGTCAGGAAGAATATGCCGGGCGTGTGATAGACCCAGAAATCGCGGTAGATGAGGTCGCCGTCGAGGATCCGGAGTGCGCCGTAAATGTTTATGGACTCATCGGCCTGGATGCCCAGTATCCGACTGCATAAAAGGAGCACGACAATATTCGCAAGCGCGAGAAGAAGCGCCAGCGCGATATCCGCTTTGTCTCGCCGCGGGAGTTTCGGGGCCGCGCATTCTCTCTTTTCATTTCCGTTCATGGCCGGCAATCCCTGACGTTGGAGGAAACATCCCCCGCGTTGCCCGCCGGCGCCGGCCGAGATGCGTTCATTCCGGCCCCCCGTTCTTTAGGAACATATATCTGGAAAGGCCCGACGTTTTCTGAGAGACGATAATTGGCCACGATGAAGCTCCACGCCATGGGCCAGTTTGCAATAAACCTTTCCGTTTCAATATCTCCCTCTTCCACAATGATGGCGCGTGGCTTTTCCGTGTGAACCAACCGTGTGAGATCCTGGTCTGAAAACCCCGGGATCAGGTTGCTCGTAGTCGTGCCCATGGCCGTCTGCCACACATAGCAATTCGCCGTGTCCGACATGCTGTCCCTATCCGCCAGGAAATACAGCATCAGGCCCGAAGTCGTAGTGGCAAACAGCTTGTCATCCTCTTGCGTGATTTCGGATATTCGCTTGGCAACTTCAAAGAAGTATCTTACTTTCGGCTCCACAAGAGGAGGCCAATGGCGATCGCCGAATGTATGGATCGCTATTCCTTTTGCGCGCTCAATGCCCGCCGGGTAGCGCGGCACGCGTGTCAGTCTCCCGTCGTATAGACGATGTCCGCCATCGGACGTCGGAATTATGAGCGCATGAAACTTGACCATCATGGATAGGCTCGGCAGAAATATCCCCAGCGCAATCACGCCGATTAACACACCCGCAATCACGCCGGCGGCGCGGGGAAGCACGGTCCGCAAATAGCCTTTCCACAGGTCATAGAATCGCTGAGCGAGGAAAGCGAACAGCACGAGAACGGGAGGCATGGCCATCATGAAATGTCCCGGATCAACCTTCGGATATGCGTCGAGGAGGTTGGTCGCCGAAAAGACGGTAACCAGAGAGAGGCCCGAAAATTCCGGGTCGTCTGCCCTAATACTACGCTTAAGCGAACTCCGATAAATGAGAAACAGGGAAGCGAACAGGGAAAAACCCAGCGGGATGCTCCACATCGTAAAATGGTGCCGAGCGGGAATATTCTGGCGAACGTACCATGCGGCGGGTAATGTGGCTGCCGCAAGCATGGCAACGGAGGCCAGGCAAGTCTTCCACCGCGCGCCGAAATCGGCGGTCGTCCGTATGGCGAAGGAGAACGACAAGGCGATCAGCAGGGCCACTCCACAGGCGATTACGATGCTTGCGCTGCCCCAGAAGGGTATCGCATAGTGACTGTAATAGCTCGTCGCGGTATTGAGCATATGCAGGAAATCGCGCAATGCCCCGTGTCTTGCGAAGTAAGCGACCTGCAAAATCTGGCAGAAAAGAAATCCACCCCCAAGGAGGAAAAACACGCGGATAGTATCCTTTTGGTTCTTCCATAGCAGAGCGTCGCCGCCGGGAACGCGCAAGACTTTAATCCCGAGAATAAGAGGGAGGATGATCGCGAGGCAGAACGGAAGAAGCGAAAAAATAAAGGAAGCGGCGTCAAAACCGAATTTCCCGAGCAACACCAACAGTATCATCCCCACGCCCGCCGTGGCGCCGAATTCGAGCATCACGCCGACCCTTCCGATGGGAATTCCGGAAGAGGGCGCCTCCGCTCCGGATTCAGCGGGGTCATCCGAGAGGTCTCTCACCATCTCGCGCACGAGAAAAAACAAGAAGAGAGCTATC
>CBFDAY010000236.1:0-5053 GCA_965602895.1 uncultured bacterium | reverse complement strand
CTGCTGACGCCGAGGATGCGCGCGGCTTTGGTTTTGTTGCCGCGGACGGTTTCGAGCACCAAGCGGATGTGGCGTTTTTCAATTTCGTCGAGCGGAAGCGAGGCCGGCGAGTCTGCCTGATCCTCGGGATTCACCTTGTAAAGGGGCGGTATTTCGCGCAGCGTGATAAACGAGTTGTTGGCGAGGATGATGGCGCGCTCAAGGACATTGGAAAGTTCGCGCACGTTGCCCGGCCAATTGTATTTTTCAAACGCCTCCAGCACTTCGCCTGCCACTCGGATCTTGTCGGCGTTTGGCCTGGTTGACGTGCGAATAAAGTGCTCGACGAGGAGTGGGATGTCACCCTTGCGCTCCCTCAGCGGCGGGAGCAAAATGGTCAGTACGTTCAAACGATAGAAGAGATCCTCGCGGAATCTGCCGGCGGTGACTTCGTCTCGCAGGGTCTTATTTGTTGCGCAAACGACGCGCACGTCAACCTCGATTTCCTTTATATCGCCGACCCGCCGGAACCGTCCGGTTTCGAGCACGCGCAGCAGTTTTACCTGCATGCCCGGGCTCATCTCGCTGATTTCATCGACGAAGAGCGTGCCCGAATCGGCGATTTCGAAAAGGCCGCTTTTTCGCTTCACGGCTCCCGTAAAGGCGCCTTTTTCATGGCCGAACAGTTCACTCTCGAGCAGGGATTCGGGCACGGCCCCGCAGTTGATCACGACGAAGGTGCTGTTGACGCGCTCGCTGTTGCGGTGAATCGCGTTTGCGACGATTTCCTTTCCCGTGCCGCTTTCGCCTTCGATGAGCACCGTGGAATCGGTGGGGGCGACCTTCGCGATGAATTCTTTGATCTGCCGCATGCTTCGGCTCTCTCCCACGAGATTAACTATGCCGGCCCTTAGCTGAAGCTCGTGGTGCCGGTTCAGTTTTTCCGAGAGCAGTTTTTTTTCGTATGCTTTTTGGATGACGGCCTGCAGCTCGGATAGCTGGCATGGCTTGGTCAGAAAATCGTAGGCGCCGAGCTTCATGGCTTCGATAGCCACATCCACGGTGGCCTGCCCGGTCAGAAAGATTATCTCGGTGAGCGGCTGATACTCCCTGCTTTTTTTGAACAGGTCGATGCCATCCATGCCGGGCATGCGAATATCCAGTATTCCCACATCGAAGGGCTCCGCCTTCATCTTTTCAAGCGCGTCCTCGCCGGTAGCCGAAAGCGTCACGGAGCAGCCGACCATGCTGAAGCGTTCGCTAAGCAGGTTTCGATAGGCCTCTTCGTCGTCTACTATGAGAAGTCTTATGGGTTTGCTCTTCATTTATCAGGGTTTCTTCCCGGGTTCAGTGGAAGCCGGACGGAGAAAGTCGTCCCATGTCCGGGCTTGCTCTTGACTGAGATTTTTCCATCCATCCGCTCCAAGATGCCGAAGCAGATGGAAAGCCCCAGGCCCGTCCCTCTGCCGAGTGGCTTGGTTGTGAAGAACGGGTCGAATATCTTCTTGAGGTTTTCCTCGGCGATTCCGGCTCCATCGTCGTCGAATTCGATAACGAGTGCGTCGTCCTCGGCCCGCGCCTCGACCGAGACCGTGCCTTTCTTTGCGGTGGCGTCGAGAGCGTTGTTGATGAGGTTGAGGAAAACCTGTTCGAGGAGGTGTGGGTCGGCGGTCAGGCCCGGCAGGTCATCGGCCATGCGAGTCTTGATTGTCTTTTCCTCCGCAATCGCTCGATTTTCCAGCAGCGCGACGGTTTCCCCGATCAGTTGTGACACGTCCACCTTGATGTAGCGGATCTCGGTTCGCCGCGCGAAGTTCAGCAGGCCTTGCGTTATTCTCTTGCATCGCCCGGCCTGCTCGCGTATCGTTGCGACATGCTTCATGAGTTTTTCCGCGATCTGTTCGGGCCGATCCCCGTGGAGATCGATGAGGAATTCAAGCTGCTCGGCGGTTCCGCTGATTATGCCGACGGGGTTGTTAATCTCGTGCGCAACGCCCGCCGCCAGCTCTCCGATGGCCGCCATCTTGCTCGCCTGCAGCAGTTGCGCCTCCATTTGTTTTCTTTCGGTAATGTCCCTCGAAATACCGAGCACGCCCACGATTTCGTCGCCTTTCCGGATCGGCGTGATATTGATGAGAAGGTGGATCAGTCTGCCGTCGATGGCGACGATCGAAGTGGCGTAGCGCTGGGGCTTGCCCTTGAGGGCTTCACGCAGATGTCTTTCGTTTTTTGCCACGTCCTTTTCGACGATATAATCGGTGTAGCGCGCCTTGTCATCGGGATCGAATGTGTAGCCCGTAACCTCCTGCCCCATCTTGTTGAGGAAAGTGATGTGGCCTTCTCGGTCGAGCGTGTATATGATATCGTTGGCGTTGTCGATCAGGCTCTGAAGATATTCCTTGGCTTCCGTCACCTGTGTTTCAAGCACGCGTTTTTCCGTGATATCGTTCAGCACGGCGAGGACGCCTTTGACCTCTCCATCTACGATTATCGGGATTCCCGTGAGGTTGTATACAATGTCGCGACCCCGATGGTCCATGCGCTCTAGGTTTGTCAGCTCGGAGATACGCCGTTCCCGAACCACCTGGAAGAAATTCTCCTCTATTCCGGCGTCGCCCAGGTCGGGCATCAGTTCAAAGATATTCCGTCCGATAAGCTCGGGCTTTTCCCAATTGTAATTGTCCAGCACGAATCTGTTGACCCGCTCTATCACGCCGGTGCAGTCCAGCACATACACGCCGACATCGATTGAATCCATAAAGCAATCGAATATGTCGGCGATCCATTCCTTCGAGGACAGGATGCCGAGTTGTCCGCGCGTGACACGAGCCTGTGCCCGTGGGTTCGGAAGCTTTGCCATTTTGTCTCTCCAGCCGGAAAATAACGCGCAAATGCCGCTTTGAGGGCTGTTACGCCTCTTCTTGCCGCAGCGGCAGGGTGAAGATGAACTTTGCGCCGCCTTCCTTGGCGTTTTCCGCCCATATCTCGCCGCCGTGCATGAGCACAAGCTTTTTGGAGATCGCAAGCCCCAGTCCGCTGCCCGCGCCGGCGACCACGTTTGGGGCCCTGTAGAACTCCGAGAAGACTCTTTCGCAGTCTTCGGGCGAGAGGCCGATGCCGGAGTCGGCGATGCAGACCCGCACTCGATCCTCCAAAAGATCGGCCGTGACGATCACCCTGCCCCCGTCGGGGGTGAATTTGAGCGCGTTGGACAGAAGGTTGTCGAGAATAGTCGACAGCTTCTGGGGGTCGGCGCAAATACGGGAAACCTCCAGGGCCACTTCGACCGACACTTCCAGCCCCTTATCCTGCGCCATATCCGCGTATATTTCAAGAGCCGAGTCGATGGCGTCTTTCAATGGAAATTCGGTCGTCTCCAGAGGCACTTTGCCGGTGTCTATCTTGAATACGTCGACCACATTTGCGATGAGCTGTTGCAGTTCGCGGCCGCTCTCGCGAACGTTCCTAACGTACTTGGACTGCTTGTCGTTGAGTTTTCCGACGAGTTCGTCCTGGAGCATTTCGGAGAACCCTATGATAACATTGAGCGGAGTCCTCAAGGCGTGGCTCATATTGACGATGAACTCATACTTCAGGTGGCTCGCCTGCATGAGTTGTGTGGACATTGACTTGAGCACGCGCTGCTGCATCTCGAGTTTTTCGGTGGATTCGCGGGCCGTGCGGGACTCTCTGGCGAGTTCGCCGTGCAGGCGGCTGATTCGGAGTATCGACTTGACTCGGGCCAAAAGCTCGGACTTGTCCATCGGGCGGCTCAAGAAGTCGTCGGCGCCCGCGGCGATGCCCTTCACCCGGCTTTCCATGTCCTTGAGGGCGGTCACCATTATCACGGGGATTGCACGCGTTTCCTCCCTGCTTTTGATCTCTTTGCAGACCTCGAACCCGTTTTTTTTTGGCAGCATGATATCCAGCAGCACGAGGTCGGGCCTGGCCTGCGAGACTCTCTGCAGGGCCTCTTCCCCATCGCGGACTGAATCCACCGAATAGCCTTCGCCGTGGAGCTGGGCCTCCATAAGCTCAACGGTCGCGGGATCATCCTCGACGATCAGGATGCGCAACGGATCGGATGTCGGGCTCTCGTTGGTCATGTTCGCGCTCAACCTTTCTCGGTCTTTCCGATGAAATTCTCCACGGCCTTGGGGAACTCCCTCGTATCTATCGGTTTAGCGATATATCCCGCGCAGCCGTGCTCAAGCATCCTTTCTTCGTCGCCCTTCATGGCGTGGGCGGTCAGCGCAACGATGGGAATGTGCCTGGTCCGGGGGTCGTCCTTCAATTTCTTCGCGACCGCAAGGCCGTCCATTCCGGGCAACTGGACGTCCATCAGAATAAGATCCAGCTTCTCGCGGCCCGAAATCTCAAGCGCCTCCTGTCCCGTCGTGGCGGAGAAGACTTCGTATCCCTGGAACTTGAGCAGGTCGACCGCCAGTTCCATATTCATGGGATTGTCCTCGACAACCAGAATGCGTGCCGGGCTCATTTCAGCATTCCTCCCTTCCTTGCTGCTGCAAGTCGTTCGACACGCTTGATTTCTTCGAGGAAATCATGCTTGTCGTGATGCCCTTTCCTGGCGGCTGCTTCGATCTTGCCGTCGAGCATCCTCCTCTCATCTTCGGTGATGTCCTTGGCGGTCACCACGATGATGGGGATTTCCCTTGTGGCCTCTTTCATCTTCAAAAATTCCACGACCTCAAAACCGCTTATATCGGGGAGAATCAGGTCGAGAAAGATTATATCCGGTTTTTTCCTCGAAGCAAGTTCAATTCCCTGAACGCCCGTGTATGCCTTCTCGACGGAAAAGGACTCGCCCTCGAGAATGGCGGCGAGAGCTTCGACGAAGTCCTCGTCGTCGTCCACAATCAGTATATCGGATATTCGGCCATCGGCGCAGGCGCGGCGCAGCGCCTGCATGCGCTCGAGCAGATCTTTGCGCGAGACGGGTTTAACGAAGTAGTCGGCGGCTCCCATGCCGAATGCCGTCTCCTCATCCTGCAGCACCGAGATGATGACGACGGGGATGTGCTGATTGGCCTCCCTGATCCGTCGGAGCGCCTCG
>CBFDAY010000235.1:0-5056 GCA_965602895.1 uncultured bacterium | reverse complement strand
CGCGGATCGACTTCGGCGAACTCTATGCCGGGCGGCACGCTGAAGATCTCCACGGGCTTGTCGGAGAGAGCGGCCTTCATGAAGTTCGTCCATATCGGCGCGGCCACGCGTCCGCCGGTCTGTTTTTTGCCGAGCGACCTCATGTCGTCAAAGCCGACCCAGACCGCCGCGACCAGCTGAGGCGTATACCCGATGAACCATGCGTCGGTGCAGTCGTTGGTGGTTCCGGTCATGCCGGCAGTGGGCCGCCGGAGCGCCCTGGCCGCGCGGCCAGTGCCCCTCTGGACTACACCCTCCATAAGGGTGGTCAGCATGTAGGCGGTCTGCTCGGAGAGCGCAATTGCCTCCCCCGGCTGGTTTTCCTCGATAGTTTCGCCGTCGGGGCCGGTTACCCTCAATATCGAGACCGGCTCGCGGTATATACCGCCGTCAGCGATCGTCGCATATGCCGATGTTATCTCGAGCGGAGTGACTCCGGTGGAACCGAGCGCCAGCGTGAGATTCGGTTGCAGATAGCTCTTGATTCCCATTTTGTGGGCGAGCCTGATGGCGGGAGCGACGCCAAGCTTGTTCAGCAGCCTGATCGAGACTATATTTCGGGAATGCTCGAGCGCTTCCCTCAGGGTGGTGGGACCGTAGAAGCGTTCTTCATAGTTCTTCGGCTCCCAGACCTTGTCGCGAAAGTGGAACACGACAGGCGCATCAACGATCCTGTCCGATGGGGTCATCCCGCTTTCGAGGGCGGTCGCCCAGATTATGGGCTTGAAACCCGAGCCGGGCTGCCGCCGGGCCTGAACGGCGCGGTTGAACTCGCTTTTCCTGAAGTCGCGGCCGCCTATCATGGCGCGGATCCGGCCTGAACGCGGGTCTATAGCCACAACGGCGGCCTGAACGACGTCGGTCGCCATGTCCTCCGGAATCTCCCCGGCCTCCCGGCCGGCGAGCATTTCCTCGGGCAGGACATCATCCGTCCTGCGCCGAGGCGAATTGGCCGCGTGTTTCAGGTCGAGTTTCCTGAGGCCCTCGGCGAGGGCGGTCTTGGCTGCCTTCTGCATCCCGAGGTCCAGCGTTGTGTACACTTTGAGCCCGCCCTTGTAGACGGCATCGTATCCATAGCGGTCAATCAACTGCTGGCGGACATACTCGGCAAAATAAGGCGCGGACGGGCTTTTTATCGTGGAAGAGGCGGCAAGCACAATCGGTTCAAGCTTCGCCGATATGCATTCCTCCCTGCTTATGTAGCCTTCACCGTACATCAACTCGAGCACGAGGTTCCTTCTCCTGAGCGCGAGTGTCGGGTTTCGCTTTGGCGAGTATCTGTTGGGGGCCTTGGGAAGCGCGGCGAGCAGGGCGCATTGGGCGAGTGTGAGGTTCTCCACGTGCTTCCCGAAATAGAACTGAGACGCCTCTTCGACGCCATACGCGCCATGTCCCAGGTATATCTGGTTCAAATAGAGCTCAAGTATTTGTTCTTTGGTATGTGATCGTTCGATCTGAAATGCAAGAATGGCCTCGCGCATTTTTCGCGAGAGGTTTGTTCGCCGTGTCAGGAAAAGATTGCACGCAAGCTGTTGTGTGATGGTGCTTCCGCCCTGAACGACACGGCCGACCCGCAGGTTCACCCAGGCCGCGCGAAGAATTCCAGCGGGGTTGACGCCGAAATGCGAATAAAAATACTGGTCTTCCACGGAGATGATGGCCTGGCGAAGCTCCTCGGGCATTCGTGCGAGCGAGGTTCGCTGCCTTCTCTCGATACCGAAATCCGCCAGTACCTGCCCGTCGGAAGAATAAAGGAGCGAGGAGAGCATGGGCTTGAAGTTTTCGAGATTCGCTATCTGGGGCAAATCGCGGCTGAGTCCGATCGATATGCCGAATGCCGCGCCTATGAGCGCGCCAAAGAGCGATATGAACAGTAGATGCTGAACCCGGGGCGAAACTCGTCTTCGCGGCGATTCGGCCTGCGCCTCGGCCGGTCGCGCCGTAGCGGACGGCGTTGTCGTTTTCTTCGGATCTGGATTGGTATTCTGTTTCATATGTCTTACAATATTATCATAACAGGCCTCTGTTGTCATCTAAAACTCCCATGCCGCCGGAAGGACCTTGCCGGGGGGATTTGGGACTTAACATATTGACTATTAATTACTTGTGGTGAACGTCAGGGGTTGCGGGCGCACTGTTTCCCCTTGACTTTTCCCGCGGTGGCGATTTATAATAAAATACTTAAAGTATCCCTCGTAAAAATGGCCATGTGCCGTTTTCGGGGGTCCGGATACCGGAAGACTTGGTGAGGCAACATAGTTAGGTTTGGCCGTGTTACATGAAATTGGGGCGGCTGCAAACGACAGCCCGCTCTCACAGGCAGGAGCGTCTGCGCTTTTATCGAGCGGTCGCTCCGTTTACATATTACGGGGGGTGAAGAACAATCGTGTTAAACGGCATAATACCAGATGCCCCTCAAGTGGCCCTGCTAATGGGGGTCGGCTTGGGGGTGATAGCAGCTGTAATAGGTTTGGGTCTGTGGATTTTGCTTGGCGGTCGCCGGTTGGGGTCGGCGCGGAGAGACGCCGAAAAGGTCGCGGCAGACGCGCAGAAGGATGCAAATTCGATAATCAAGGAGGCGCTGCTGGAAATAAAGGACGAGCGCCTCAAGATGCGGACACAATTCGAGAAGGAGACGTGGGAGCGCAAGCAGGAGGTCCTGGAGCTTGAAAAGCGCCTGATTCAGCGGGAAGAGAACCTTGACAAGAAGGTCGAACTCCTGGACAAGAAAGAGACCAACCTCGTCGGCAGGGAGAAAGACCTGGCCGCGCGCGATAAAAAGGTTGCAGCCCTGCGGGAAGAACTCCAGAGCACGCTCGACCAGCAGCACGAAAAGCTGCAGAGCCTCGCCGGCCTGACTGCGACCGAGGCCAGGAATTTCTTACTGAGTCAGCTCGAAGAACAGGTCAAACACGAGTCCGCGCTTCGAATCAAGAGAATCGAGGACGAAACCCGCGAGACCAGCGAGAAAAAGGCCAAAGAAATAATCTGCACGGCCATCCAGCGGTGTGCGGCCGACTACGTCGCCGAATCCACCGTCTCAGTGGTTTCCCTCCCGAACGACGAGATGAAAGGCCGCATCATCGGCAGGGAGGGCCGCAACATCAGGGCGCTGGAAAATGCCACAGGCATTGACATTATCGTCGACGACACTCCCGAGGCGGTTATTCTCTCGGGATTCGAACCCATAAGGAGAGAAATCGCGCGGATGGCGCTTACGAGGCTCATCGCCGACGGTCGGATTCATCCGGCGCGGATCGAGGAGGTCGTCGCAAAGGTGCAGGAAGAGATGGAGGCGGCCATCCGCGAGGAGGGCGAAAACGCCGCGCTCGAGGCGGGCGTGCACAGCCTTCATCCCGAAGAAATCAGGCTGATGGGCCGCTTGAAGTACCGCACCAGCTACGGCCAGAACGTGCTCCAGCATTCCAAGGAAGTGGCCTTCATTTGCGGTGTGATGGCGGCCGAGCTGGGCCTGAACGTGCAGCAGGCCAAGCGCGCGGGCTTCCTTCACGACCTGGGAAAGGCCGTCGACCACGAGGTCGAGGGCACCCACGCCAGCATAGGCGCGCAGCTACTCAAGAAATTCAGCGAGAGCGATCTGATCATCAACGCCGTCGAGGCGCACCACAACGACGTCAGACCCGAATCCCTGGTTGCGGTCCTGACGCAGGCGGGCGACGCCGTCTCGGCCGCGAGGCCGGGCGCCAGGCGCGAGACGCTCGAGACCTACGTAAAGCGTCTTGAGAAGCTCGAGCACATAGCGGACAGCTTTGTCGGGGTCGAAAAGACCTATGCGATTCAGGCCGGCCGCGAGATACGCGTGATGATCGAGCCCGAGAAGATGAGCGAAGCCGAAATGGCGCAGTTGGCGAGGGAAATCACCAAAAGGATCGAAGCGGAGCTTGAATACCCGGGGCAGATCAAAATCATGTGCATACGCGAGACCCGCGCTGTCGAATATGCAAAGTGACGGTTCAATCCAAAGCCCCTCCCGCAGGGGAGGGGCTTTTTTTATGACACAAATATAGTGGGGACCCTGCGTTGCGAATCCTTTTCGTCGGAGATGTCGTCGGCAAGCCGGGCAGGCGCATTTTGCGCCAGCGCCTCGTTTCGCTGAAACAGGAGTTCGCCGCCGACCTCACGATCGCCAACGGCGAGAATCTTGCCGCAGGTCTCGGCGCAACACCGCAACTGGTCCGCGACATTCAAGGGTACGGCGTGCAAATCGTCACGATGGGCAACCACACGTGGAAAAGGGCCGACCTTGCAAAGGGCATCGATTCGCTGGAAGGGATCGTCCGGCCCGCGAACTATCCTCCCGCCAGCCCCGGCGTGGGCAGCATCGTATATGACATCGGCGGAGGCAGGCTCGTCGGGGTGTTCAACCTTGTGGGCCGCATCTACATGGACGCCGCCGACTGCCCGTTCCGCGCCGGACTCAGGATAGCCGAAGAACTCAAGCGGCAAACTCCGATCGTGATAGCCGACATGCATGCCGAGGCGACCTCGGAAAAGGTCGCAATGGGGCTTTACCTGGACGGAAAGGTCTCGGCGGTGTTCGGCACGCACACCCACGTGCAGACTTCCGACGAGCGAATACTGCCCGGCGGGACGGCCTACATCACCGACGTAGGCATGACAGGCCCGCACGAGGGCGTGATCGGCGTGAAGGCCGAGCAGGTTCTCACCCGGTTCGTTACCGGCATTCCCTCGCGCTACGAGGTCGCCGAAAAAGACCTGTGGTTTCACGGCGCCGTGGTGGAAGTGGACGATTCCACCGGTCGCGCGATTTCCATCGAGCGCATCGCGCAACGCTTCGAGGATCTGTTGGGAGAGTAGCGATGAGATGTTCCTGTACAATTCCGACGAGTATGCGCCTGCCCGATCCCGCTGATTGGACCCGACAGATCACATATGAATATTCATGAATGGGGATTGTGGGTGCGCCCCGGTGTGGTTAGCATACACGGAACACCGAAGGGGACTGTCCCAAGAATTACGGACTCCTGCCTCGCAG
>CBFDAY010000234.1:0-5062 GCA_965602895.1 uncultured bacterium | reverse complement strand
GGCGTGTCGAGCCTCGGCGTGTCGCCCGCCCGCGCGAACCGGCTGTCGCGGAAGAAATGAGAGATCAGGGAAAGCCGGCGCAAGCAAGGCCGAAACGGAGCAAGCACGCGGCGCCGCGCAGGCGAGCTGCGCGCGAAGGGGCCGTCCGGACCGCGCCTGCAATTATCGGCAAACTCTGCAAGAATGACATACGCAGGAGCATCGTCATGGCCGAGCTGCTCGGCCCTCCCAAGGCGCTCCGCGACATCGACGCGCATGTGATATAGCCGGCGCGAGATGGGGGCGCCACTACACCGGAATTGCCCGGGTCTATCGCGCCTCGCTCGGTTGCTTTAGGAAGAAAGCAAGCTTGGGCCGATGCGTGTCTCTTTCATCCACTATGCGCATGTTTTCATTCCTTGCCCATTAACAGCGATATGAATTTGTTCAGACCTAAGGACTCGCCCCATATGTGTCCCGCCTCCTTTGCGATTCCGGCCGCTGTTCTCCTCATCTTCATGAGTGTAAACAAAGTGTCGGCCGAGCTATGCTTCGGAGGAGAGACGGCCTTTGCGCACGTGCGCGCTCTCGTTGAGATCGGCCCGAGGCCGCCCGGCAGCCCCGGCGCGCTCGATGCACAGAAATACATAATGAACGAGCTGGCGCGGAAAGGCGTCGAAGTCCGAGAGCAGGCATTTGTCGCACAGACTCCGCTCGGCCCGATCGGGATGAAAAACATCATCGGCGTTATCCCGGGCCGTTCCGACGACGTTCTCATTGTGGGGACACACTACGACACGAAGCTGATCGAGGGGTTTCCATTCGTCGGCGCAAACGACGGCGGCTCCGGCACGGCCGTGCTGCTGGAGATGGCGCGATGCCTGGCGACGCGCGATAATGCCTTGACCGTTTGGCTCGTCTTTTTCGATGGCGAGGAGGCGCTTGTCAAATGGAGCCGCGCCGACAGCCTGTATGGCAGCAGGCACATGGTCGACCGCCTCGTTACATCGGGTGAGATCGCGAAAGTAAAAGCGATGGTGCTGCTCGACATGGTCGGCGACAAGCACCTTTCAATCGAATGGGAGACGCGCTCCACGCCATGGCTGAAAGAGGTCATATGGGCGACCGCGAAAGAATTAGAGCATGAAGAATACTTCACGAAGGAGCCTCACAGAATCTCGGACGATCATGTGCCTTTCCTCGAGCGCGGCATCCCCGCCGTCGACATCATAGACTTGCACTTTGGCCCCGATTCCCGCACCAACGAATACTGGCACACCCCGCAGGACACCCTCGACAAAGTCAGTCCCGCCTCCCTCAAGATCATCGGCGACGTTGTGCTTGAATCCCTGCCGAAGATTGCTGAAAAAGTCATGGGCGTTATTCAGGGCGCCGTTAATAATTAGAGAGTAAATCGGGGCCGGCTCATTTTGATACCCCACTTGCATCTGCCGCTCCCTTGTCATTCCCGCGAAAGCGGGAATCGAGGAACATGATTTGGGCGAACACGAGGTTCGCCCCTACATCTGCATTCATGTGCAACTGCCTGCGGGACTGTCCTATCAGTGTAAGAGGTAATTGATGGAACACCTCAGCGCTCGCAGATGCTCCTGATTTCGCAGGCGGCGCATTTGCGGGGCAGGGGAGTGCTGGGGCATTTGTCGAGGATGCCGAGGCGGCAAATTGCGAAATCGTATTTGACGGGGTCGTCGGGGTCAAGCCTCTTGAGGTTCTCGGTTATCTCGACGGCCATCGACCAGCCGGCGGATTTACGTTGCGTGAGGCCTATCAATTGGCAGATGCGCGCGATATGCGTGTCGAGCGGGATCACGAGCTGAGAGGGCCGGACGAAATCCCACAGGCCGAAGTCGAGCCCGTCGTTTCTTCTCACCATCCAGCGAAGATAAAGGTTCAGCCGCTTGCACGCGCTGCCGCCTTTGGGTGACGGGAAAAAGTAGCGCACGCCCGCTTTTGGGGGCAGAGCGCCCTTGCGATAGACCGGCTTACAGTCCAGCGCCAGCGTGCGCTCGACAAAGCCGGCGAGCGAGCCTCCGATGTCGGCCGAATCAGGATCATAACCCGCGCGGAAGAACGCGCCGATAGAACCCTCGAGCGCGAGCATCTGCTTCATATAATGCATCAACAATACAACGTCATCGCCCCGGTTGAACCGATGCGAGAAGTCGGCGAAGTCGGAGAGGTCCGCGCGCGCGTCGAACCGCCGCACGTACCTTGCGGGATGTTTGCCCATCATGTCGAGAATGCTCTGTACGTTTTGCTGGATCATAGCGACGCGCCCGTAGGCGAGCGCCGCGCTGATGAGGCCGACGACCTCGATGTCGGCGGGGTCGGAGTAGCGGTGCGGGAACATCAGCGGATCGCTGGCAAGGTACGCCCGGTCGTAGTTCTTATATAGGGCGTCGAGTTTTTCCTTGAGCAAAGCTGTATCCATGGCAGGTCTCGGTTTCGGCGTGGCCAGAGTAGCACAGGGCTTTGCGAGCCGTCAAGGAAAGAAAACCGGCGCCGTCGACGCCAGTGCGAACCGATTTTGCCCGCGGACTCCGACGCGCGGCGCCCCTATGTAACTTCGAGGATGAGCGATGTCACGTCGTCGTTGAAGCCGCCCTTACACGTGCGCTCAATGTGTTCCATGAGCGAGGTGACGATTTGAGCGGGATCGGGTCGCTGAGGTGTCACCGTTCGACATGCGTCAAGAAGCCCTTCCACGCTCAGGCGCTCGTCTCCATTTTTCCTTAAATCAATGAGGCCGTCGGTGTAAAAGAAAAAGCATGTCGCCTTTGCCTATCTTGGCGACCGCCTGGAAGTACTCGGTGTCGCCGATGACACCCAGCGGTACGCCGGAATTGCTTATCTCGATGGATTCGAGGGGCTGCCACTCGCACTCGGCGGCGTCGTACCGCAAGACGGTGGGATGTCCCGCGTAGGCGAAAATGAAGTCGCCGTCCATTCCGTTGAACGTCGTCGCCGCCATCGTGACGAACCGTCCCTCTTTCAGTTTGTGCTTGAGCGCGTCGTTGAGTGACACCAGCAGCTTGCTGTTATCGATCTCGTTAAGGTTTTCGCGGAGCAGATTCCTGAGTTCGAGCGCGATATCCGAGACGACCTCTCCATGTCCCGCCACATCGGCCACTACGACTTTTGAGAGCATCTCACGGTCGCACAGCGAAAGGAAATGTATGTCGCCGCCACCGCTCGACTCAAACGGCATGCTGAGGAGCCTCCCCTTGAGCCGGCCGAACTCGACTAACTCGTCGACTCTTTCATTTCCGCCCCAGATCTCACGGCAAACCAGTTTTCTCCCGAGTGCGTCCAATTTTGAAGGCCTCCTGAGCCGTATTGAGCCCGGCCCGGCGAATTCGCGGTTCCCGTCGTGCCGGCAACCCTGTCCAATATGCATATATTTCAGATGTCTCGCTAATTTCACGAGCATGCGAAGGAAATAGAGAGCAGAAGGCGCATTCTTGCAAGATCATAAAGAAAAATGCTTGACAACAAAAAGCGGATTCAATTATATTATGCATGAGATAAATCTGGCATAAATGACCTTCGGCATGAAGCTCGGCGGCAGACGTTGAATGCGGAGGCGGTCCGATGGAATGCGCGATTCATCCTGAAAGAAACTCGGTCGGCTATTGCAAGAAATGCGGCAAGTTCGGGTGCGAGGAATGTCTCGTCAAGGTGGCGATAAAGGGGCCGGTGGGCACCCAATCCAAAGCCACCGAGGCGCTTGTCTGCCGCGAGTGTCTGGGCAAGGCGCGGCCCGACCTCATGCCTCCACAGCTCGATAAGAAGTCGGCCCGAACATCCTCACGCCCGGCACAGGTCCGGCGTTCCCGCAAGGGCGCGGGCAAGCTTGCGGCCGTTGCCGCCGCCCTGATCCTTGTGGCTGCGGGAATAGCCGCGGCGGTGATGTATCTTCCCCGCGCCAATATATCTCACCAGATGATGACGGCCGATGAAGTCGTGACGGAAGCTCTCGATGCTCTCTCCGCCGGAAACATCGATAAGTTCCTGTCGTGCGTGGATGTCACCGGGTTTGTGTGCCGGATGGATTCCACAGGCCTTACGATAAGGGACTATGAGGAGGCCGGCAGGGAGCGAAAAAAGGAATTATTGGACTTGCACTGCAACTTTCTGATAAAGGATTTCTTCGTTTCCGCCAACATGAGGAAGGAGTATTCGGTTGTAGGCTCGGAGATCGATGAGGACTCGGCTTCCATTTACGTCAAGCCGTGGATACGGTTTGGCAACAGGTTATACAAGCGCTTGCTGCTTAAGAAAAAAATGGGCCATTGGCAGATATCCGGCCTGGCATCGCCGGATTATTAGAAAGTCCTTTTTGCCGGGGCCCCTCCGGATTTTCCCGGAAGGCGGATCAGGCGACAAATGCGTGCAAATCCTCGGCGGCCGTGCCTGCGAGGCCGTTTGACTGACCCGGGAATACATGGTATAATTTAATAGAGGTGTGACATGGGTCAGCGAACATTAAATCCGCTTGTTTTTACTACGGCATTGCCCAATCAGGTCGATCCCGTGCTGAATCCCGTGCGTTCTCCCCGCACAAATGTTAACAACACCGCCGACAGGCTCGGCTCGGAAAGTACGGTCCACGGCTCCCGCAACGACCAGATTCTTATCACCGATATGGACAACGCCGTCGGCGGGCTCCAGGCCGAGGACACATCGATAGACGCGGAGCGCACCCCGCTGATCGCGACCGACCTCCAGCAGCAGGTAGGACAGAGAGGGCTGGCCGAAGTCGGGGTGCTTCTCGATATCCTGGCCTAGCGTTTTCCCCGCCGCAAGAATTCAATCAATGTTCCGAAGTGGAGGAGTTTCGAGGGTAATAAAGACGTGAAAATTGCGCGGCTTCCGGCGGCGCGGAGCCGCAATGAGAAATGCCCGATTCTTGGATGAATCGGGCATTTTTTTCGTGCGCCCGGCAGGGGCGCACTCACTTGGAGGCGCAAGTCCTCTGCAGGTCCGACAGGGGGAACTGCCAGCCGTACGGCAAGGGTGTCCACTGCGAGGTGGGATCTGAAGGAAGCCGCAGGCAAAGCGC
>CBFDAY010000233.1:0-5063 GCA_965602895.1 uncultured bacterium | reverse complement strand
TCGGCGAGATTTTGCAACTCCGACCGCCATCCGTTTTGCACATGTCGGGCAATGCCGAATCGCGAAGTCGCAAGCATCTGCCTCGGTCTCTCAGATGTATAGCTTCAATGTCTTTATTTCAAACGGGCGGAACGAGAGCTTTATTGAATCCTCCTGCGAGGCCAGTTTCGATGCGGTTGTCTCGATAATGTTCATTACTTGGGCGCGCTTGATGGAGAACGAAGTCTGTAATCCAGCCGTGGTTTTCTTGCCTGTGGTCTCATATAGCCTTACAACGACGGCGTCTTCATCCTCCGCCTTCTTGAGGGTGGAAACTACGATGTTGTTCTTATCGACCGATACGTACGATCGCCGCCGTTCGGTGGGCGCTTCGTCTCCGAAGAACGTCATCGTCGGCTTGGACCATTGCCTGCCCCACTGATGGATGTTATTTTCCTGCCACGAGCCTTCGTACGAGGTCAGGCTGAAGGAGTAGTTGTGCTTGCCGATCTGCTTGTATCGTTCGCCGAAGAAAAAGCCGCTGGAGGCATTTGTCCACAGAAGCGGAAACGCGGGCGTCATGGTGAAATCGATCACTGGCCAGCGGGTCGCGACGGCCAGGCCCCGGCCCTCTTCCTCAAAGCAGAGCCAGTCCTGCAGGCCGCGCGTTTTAAACTTGACGGGCATATCCTCGCCTGCCCAGAAATCCCTGATCTCGTCTCCGTCGCGGTGGACCCCGAACGGCACGCTCAAGTATTTTTGCCCGTTCATAAGGGCGCTGGGCATCTCCAGGTAAATCACGGCGTCGGGCTGTCCCTCCCAGTCGAGTTCGAGGTGAAGGTCCACCCTCTTGATTCCTTTGTAGAGCACGACCTTCTGGCGGCGCTTGGATTGGACGAATTCTCCCTCAGCGACCATCGACTTCAAGAATTCGCCATCCTTTTCGATTCGAACCGATGCGGGATAATCCGAGGCGCGCCAGATTTCGCCCGTCGGCTCGACCGATTCGCCTGTGCCCTCGTTATCGGGATTCTCGAAGAAGCTCTGGTCGGGAACCTTCAGGCGAAGGCCGGTTCCGAAAAGTTCGAACATTCCGAACTCGAATTCGAGAGGCCCCGCCGAAGCGGCGAACCTTCCCGCGAGTTCCATATCGAGCTGCTTATCGTAAAGGCTTTTGATGAAGCTGCCGTCCTCGGAGAACTCTACCCGATAGAACTCGTTTTCAATTGAGGCGCCCTCGGGCCGGGTCTTGGCTTCCGTCTGCACGGGTTCCATTATCGGCCTGGCGCAATAGGTGGTGTAGCCCAACGGAGGCAGGTCGCGTCCGAGAAAATCCACGAAGGCTCGCTCGATAGTGCCGTCGTCGTGTTTTTCCAGCACTTCGGTGTCGAATGGGACCGCGCCGCCCTCTTCATCAACAATTTCAACCGCTTCGAGGCCCGGGATAGAGCAACTGATTTCGACGGATACGGCATCGGTCCTCTCCCATCCCGTTGGGTTGTGTACGATAACCGCGAGGCCCTCGGGGCTTTCCTCTTGCGGAAGGGAATATGACAGGCCCTCCACCGCTTCTTCGACGAGCTTTTGGCATTTGCGGAGCGCCTCCTCGGCGAGCTTTTCCTTGTGCTCGTCGCCCTCGGCGCCGTGCGCCTCTTTGTTCCTGCCGCCCCAATTGTGGTCTGCCACCAGGAGCGAATCTCTCCAGCACGAGTCGATCTGCTGAGCCGGGTAAGTCTTGTAGCTGCCTCTTCCGATGCATCGCATTGTGCAAAGCGATTCGACAACCGGGAGCAGGCTGTGGATTCTTTTCATCGCGCGCGTGGTCTCGGCCTGGAGCGCGTGCACAACAACCCAGAGGTTGGGCATGTCGCCTGAGCGGCGAGACGCCTTTTTTACGCGGACCGCCTTGACGGCCTCCTCCATTGTGGAAACGACAAGTTTGGGTTTGTCGTATGTCTCGTTCCAGTGCTCGGCGATCTCCGGCAGCGAGAGGTTCGGAAGAGTCATGTCGTCGCCGTCGGGAATAATCAGGTCCGCTCCGCTGTAGTCCGCGGCGGCGCGCTCGAGTTCGGCCGGCAAGTTCTCTTCGGTCTGCCCGAGGTCGACACCGAGCTTGCGCCAGTAGGACCAGTTATAGGGCACGCAGAAGGTCAGTATCTCCGATCCGTCGGGGCCGACCCAATAGAAGCCGCCACGCGGGCCGCGCGTGATCACCAGCGTGTCCATGCCCGCGCTTTTCAATAGCTGGGGCATCTGGAGAGTGTGTCCCGGCACGTCGAATTCTTTTGCCACCGAGGGCGTGTAATCGAGGGTCCGTTTGAGCCATCCTTTGCCGAGGCAGATGTTTCGTGCGATCGCCTCATCCGAAAGCGCGTCGGCGTGGGGCGAGATGAAGAGGCCTCCCACATCGAGGCGACCCGATTTCAGTATGTTCTTTATCTCATCCGCCCGATCCGGGAACTTGTCGAGATAGGCCATCAGGCCGGAAGTCAGCTCGTATGAAAACTTGAAGGCCGCGCCGGCTCGGCATGCGTCGAGGACGGTGTTTATGATTTCCTCGTTGCGTTCGCGGCACGCCTCGGGCGAATCCCACCACGTGCGGTCGATGTGGGAGTGATTGACAAAGTGAATGAGTTTGAAAGGAGTATTGAGTTTCTTTTCCATAGTCCGGTCTGTTCCTTTGCTATCAGAAGATTTTCTTGCTGTCCAACAGGATCGTTACGGGGCCGTGGTTTACGAGTCCGACCTCCATCATGGCCTGGAATATTCCGCCGGTCGCCGGGACGCCCGATTGCCCGATTGAGTCGATGACTCGCTCATACAGCCGCCGCGCATCCGCCGGGTCGCCGGCATTGATAAAGGAGGGGCGTCTTCCCTTGCGACAGTCGGCGAAGAGCGTGAACTGCGAGACCACAAGCACCTCTCCCTCGACGTCGCGCACCGAAAGATTCATTTTCCCTTCGGAGTCCTCGAAGATACGAAGATTGGATATCTTGTCGGCGATGTAACGGGCGTCCTTTTCGGAGTCGTCCCTGCCCACACCGAGGAGCACGAGCAGGCCCCTGCCGATCTCGCCGACGGTCTTCCCCTCGACACTCACATCCGCCTTTACGACTCTTTGAATTACCGCTCTCATCTGAGCGAAATCTCCCGAAATTTTATTTGGTCGCCATCACATAAACGCCGTCCCAGTCGTCGGGCGGGGGCGATTCCAGGTATTCTTTGCACCTCTTTATGTAGGTGAGCGAAGGCCCGTCGTCGGGTTTGACGTCGAGCGCCTGCCGGAAAGCATTTATTCCGTTTTCCCATTCCCTTTTTCCGTAGGCTTCCAGTCCGGTGCAATAATGGTCGATCACCGGCTTCATTTCATCGGGGAGCCCCTCGTCGGCGCGCGCCAGGACCTCGTAGATCCTGACGGGCTCGGCCTTCCCTTTTACCCTGATCAGGTCTATCTCGCGAGTTATGACCTCGGACTTGCAGTGTTCGAGCGTGAATTCGCTGATCATTATATCGGTCGAATACTGTTTGTTGACGCCTTCGAGGCGGGAGGCGAGGTTGACGGCGTCGCCCATGACGGTGTAGTCGAACCGCGTGCGCGACCCCATGTTGCCGACGACCATCGGGCCGGTGTTTATTCCGATCCTGGCGGTGAGTTCGGGTCGCCCTTCGGCTTTCCATTTTTTCCGCAGACGCTTGAGTTCCTCCTGCATTTCGAGCGCGGCGTAGCATGCTTTTGCCGCGTGGTCGGGGTAATGAATGGGCGCGCCGAAGAAAGCCATGATCAGGTCGCCTTCGTACTTATCGAGATTGCCGTAGTGTTTGAGGACGATCTCGGTCATGTCGGTGAGATATTCGTTCAGCAGTTCCACCAGCTCGTGCTCGGACAGTTTCTCGGAGATCGAGGTGAACGAGGCGACGTCTGAGAAAAAGGCCGTGAGCTCCATTTTTTTGCCGCCAAGCTCGAGCATGTCGGGATTCTTCGCTATCTGCTCGACGACGGCCGGATTCATGTAGTGCTCGAAGGCGTCGCGGATGAATTTCCTCTTCTTCTCGGCGGTGTTGAACTTGTACCAGACGATCGCGGCGTCGGAAAGCAGGATGATGCCCGTCGGCCCGACGACGTCTATCCACACCCTCCGGTCCGCGAACAGCCAATAGGCGAAAAGCAGATAGAATACGAGAAACAAAAGGGTGAACGACGAGCCGCGAATCGAGGTACGAGTCGAAAGGATGTACCCTGCGAAAAGTCCGATGGCCAGGAAAAGCGGCAGCCGCCAGGAGGCGGGCATCGGCGTTATGAACTGGTCGGTCACTATCGTGTTGAACACGTTCGCAAGCGCTCCCACCATCGGGTAACGCGAGCTGAAGGGCATGGGATTGAGGTCATGTGTGCCCGCGGCGGTGAGCCCGTAAAAGAATATCCCGCCCTTCAGGTTTTCTAATGAGATGGTTTTTTCCCCTACGACCGCCGGCTTCCAGAAAAAAAGTGGCCTGTCGGAGGGAGCGGGTCTTCCATTGGCGATCAGTTGCCTGATGATTGTATAAGAGTCCCCGGCGGCCTTTTCCGAGAACCCTAGTTTTTCGGCGGCCTCTTCTACGGAGGTGGCTGGTTTTGCTGAAAGCAGTTCCAGCATTGCATTGTTAAGCCGCACATTCTCGAAGACTATCCGCTGTTGTTCATACAGGTCGGGATTATCTTCCGGAGCCATTTCGAAGAGGGTGCCGACTATCGAGGCCTCGAAATCCTCGATTTTCCCGCTCTCCAGAAGTGTCTCATACCAGTGAGCGCCGAACAGGATCGCGGCGAGTTCGGAGGCATCGGCCTCGTTCGGAAGGGCTTGATGGACGGTGGCCATGAGGTCAGCGGGTCTTTGAAATATCGATGGGTCTGCGGCAAGAATCGCCTTCGCCCGCTTTAATGTATGATCATCGGCGAGCCTGATCAACGACGAATACGGGAAATGCCTGAAGGTGTCCTTATAGTCGCCGGCCCAGTTGATGAGCATTTCGCCCTTATCGTTGATTGGGATGCGCAGGTCTCTCTTCGAGCCGTTCGGCATATAGGCGTTCGGGAGTTCGAGGTA
>CBFDAY010000232.1:0-5120 GCA_965602895.1 uncultured bacterium | reverse complement strand
CGGCGGTCTCCGTGTCGTTAAGCTCGGCTTCGGCCCTGACCTCGCCGGCTTCGATCGTTATCTTCCTCGCCATCACTAACCTCCGTGCAGATCACAATCCCAGCTTGGAAAAAAGCGCGTCGTAGTCGACATATTCATCCATTATTTTTATTGCATGATCCAGCTTCGTTTTCTCGCGGATGCTCAGCCTGCCCATCATGGCCTCGAATTTTTCGACGGTCTCCAGCGTGTCACCGGGGACGACCATCACGGACACGCCGGCCTGCTGGGCGCGCGAGAGGATAACGTCGTTCGGGTGAAGATTCCCGGTCAGCACGATACACTTGGTCGGCGTGTCGAGGGCGGCAAGCATGATGTCGGCCCTGTCGCCGCCGGTGATAACAGCCTTGTCGCGGATTTTGATGAAAATCCTGAGCGCGGCCTCAGCCGTCATCGCGCCTATCGTGTACCTTTCGACCGTCTCATCAAGCTTGTCCTCGCCGCAAAGCAGCTCGCCGTTCAACATCCTGAGGATCCCGCCCACCGTCATCGCGCTCAGCTTGGGATCCTCGGGAATTATTCCGAACACGTCTATCCCCTTCGACTTCAAGTATGGGCTGACGGAGTTCTTCACAAAGTCACACTTCTTGGGGTCTACCCTGTTGAAAATCACGCCTGCGAGGCTGTCGCCGAGGAGTTTCTTATTCGCAAGCACGCGGTCCACCGTGCGGTTGACCCACCCCAAGCGGTCGGTAAGCAGAATTTTGCCGTTGATCTCGCCCAGAAAGTCCGTCTCCGGAAACTCGATAAGCATCCCGCTGCGCGGATAGCCTATGCCGACGATCATGGTGATTTCCTTGCCCTGTGAGACCTTCTTAAAAGAGTCGCGTATCTTGTCGGCGTATTGGCCGACGGCTCCGCCCGCGAGTATCTCGTTCAATAGGTCCTGTGTCAAGACGACCGGGCAAAGGTCCTCCGGCGCATCCTGCAGCCCGAGCGATTCCCTGAAGAACACCATGTCCTCATCCGTCAGGACGCCCTCGACATGCTGGGGGAACACGCCCAACGGCTTGAAAAAGCCCACCGAACGTCCCGCCTCGCGCAGCTTGATGCCGGCGCACAGGCAGATCGTGTTTCTCCCCGAATATTCTGCGAGCGAATCAACGAACAGCGGAATCATTTTTGCACCTCGTTTCTCCTGAGTGTGAGCCTCGCGTCCACGGCGATGGGTGCGCGCCCTTCCGGGAACACCATCAGAGGATTGATGTCTATCTCGAAGATTTCCGGGAAATCGGTCACAAGCTGCGACAGCCGCAGCAGCGACTCGACAATCGGATCTATATGAATCGGCTTCTCGCCGCGCGCGCCCTGCAGCAGCGGCAGCGAGCGTATGCCGTGAATCATCTCGCCGACATCCTCGACCGTCAGCGGCGCTATGCGGAAGGAGACATCCTTGAGAACTTCCACGTAGATGCCGCCAAGCCCGAACATCACCACCGGCCCGAACTGCGGGTCGCGGACCATCCCAAGGATGACCTCCTTGCCGCCATGAACCATCTCCTGAATCGAGACGCCCCAGATGTCGGCGTCGGGCAGCAGCCGCTTGGCGCGCTCCTTCATCTCGACAAAAGCTTGCCGCACTTCCTCCCTGCTTCCGATGCCCACGCGGACGCCGCCGATGTCGGACTTGTGCAGTATGTCCGGCGACGCTATCTTCATAACGATGGGGAACCCGATCTTTTCGGCGATGAACTCGGCGTCGGCCACATTGTTGGCGATCACGCTCCCGGGCACGCCGAACCCGTAAGCCGAGATTATCTCACGCGCCTTGTACTCTCCGATCTCCACCTGCCCGTCCTGCTCGCCCTCGGCGAACAGAGTCCGCACCTGCTCCCTGTCCACGGGAAATTCCTTCGTCTCGGGTTCGGGCCGGTTGCGCCACTGCTCGTAGCGCGCCATGGCCTCCATAGCCGCGATCGCCCTCTCGGGATAGTGATAATTCGGAATCGAGGCGTTCGAGAGTATACCGATGCTCGCCTGCACCGTCGGACCGCCCATGAAAACCGAGAGAAGCGGCTTGCCGTCCCTTGCGAGCCGGCATACGGCGCGCGCGACTTTCTCGGGCCCGCTCATCGCCTGCGGAGTGAACAGCACTAACGCGCCGTCCACATTCGGATCATCCAGCACGGCCTCGAGAGCGGCGGAGTAGCGGTCGTCCCGGGCATCGCCGATGAGATCGACCGGGTTGTACACGGCCGCCGTCGGAGGAAGAGACTCCTGCAGCGCGGCGATGGTTTTCTTCTCAAACCTCGCCATGCGAAGATCTGAACGCTCTATCGCGTCGGAGGCGATGATCGCCGGCCCGCCGGCGTTCGTCACTATGGCAATACGCTTACCGGACGGATAGCGCCCGGAGGAAAAAGCGCGCGCGTAATCGAAAAGGTCTTCGATGGCGTCGACCCTGATTATTCCGCTCTGTGCGAACGCGGCCGAAAAGGCCTTCTCCGAGCCCGCGAGCGCCCCGGTGTGTGAGGATGCGGCCCGCGCGCCCGCCTCGGTTCCGCCCGACTTTATCATTATCACCGGTTTCTTGCCGGTGACCGAACGGGCGATCTCGAGGAACTTCATGCCGTCGTTGACGCCCTCGATATAGCCGAGGATTACATCGGTCTTATCGTCGTCGCCCATCTCGCGCAATATGTCGGACTCATCGATGTCGAGCTTGTTGCCCAGACTCACGAACTTCGAAAAGCCCACGTTCTGTCCGAGCGCCCAGTCGAGGATAGCCGTGCCCAGAGCGCCGGACTGCGAGAAGAACCCTATGTTGCCCGAGGCGGGCATCCCGGCGGCGAACGAGGCGTTTACTTTCGAGAACGTGTCGATGATTCCCAGGCAGTTCGGCCCCAGCACGCGCATGCCGTATTGTGCGACCTTCTCCGCGAGCTTCGTCTCGAGCGCCGCGCCCTCGCGCCCTATTTCCTTGAATCCGGCCGAGATGATGACCGCGGCCGGTATCCCCTTCTCGCCGAATTCGTCGAAGGCGGACGCGACCGCCTTAGCGGGTATGGCGACTACGGCGAGATCGATGCCCGCCGGAACATCGATCACCGAAGGATAGCATTTCTTGCCGAGAAGGGTCTTGGCGCCGGGGTTGATGGGATAAATCTCGCCGGGAAAGTCGTTTTTGATAAGATTGGAAAGTACCGTATAGCCGACCTTCCCTTTTTGTCTCGAGGCTCCGATGACCGCTATGGATTTAGGATGGAATATGTTTTTGAGCATTGGCTTTCCGATGGCGTTTCAATTGACCGGGACCGTCGAACATCAGAGAGGTGTGAAGCATGAAAGCCGTTTTCCCCTGACAATATACCGCCACTATGCCAAAAAGTCAATCCGGGGCGGAGAACCGGGCAGGGGCGCACGGCCCTGCGCCCCTATGCAAACTCGTCATGCGGGCATCCGCGCAGCGCGCCATTTCCTTGACAGCGCATCAGCCGTGCGGTAAGATAATCGAGCCGTTCCCGGCGGACATCTCCCAAACTACAAGACGGAGGCTCCACCTTGATAGAAGTCCGCAACCTTACCTTCAAGTACAACACCAGCATGATTCTCGACGATCTCTCTTTCACGCTGAACGACGACGAGGCCACCGTAGTTATCGGCCGGAGCGGCGTCGGCAAGAGCACCCTTTTGCGCTGCATGCTCGGGCTGGAAAAGCCGCAGTCGGGAAGCATACTCGTCGACGGCGCCGATATCACCCGGATAAGCGGGGCGGAGTTGAACCTCATCAGGCGCGATTTCGGGATGCTGTTTCAGGGGGCGGCGCTTTTCAACTCGATGACTGTCGGTGAGAACGTCGCGTTCCCAATGCGCCGGCACCGCGATTACGACGAAGAGACGATTCGGGCGAAGGTGAGCGAGAAACTCGAGATGGTGGAGCTTGGCGGCTGCGAGGACATGATGCCGGCGGAACTCAGCGGGGGCATGAAAAAGCGGGCAGGCCTTGCGAGGGCCCTGGCGCTCGATCCGAAATGCCTCTTTTTCGATGAGCCCGTCGAAGGCCTGGACCCCATAATCGCGGACGGCATCGAGAAACTCATCCTCAAGCTGAAGAAAGTCTCCGGCATGACAATTCTGATAGTGACCCATGATCTGCTCCATGGATTCAATGTCGCCGACAAGGTCATCATGCTCAAGGAAGGCAAGATGGTCGCAATGGAAACCCCCGCCGAAATAATGCAGAGTAAAGATGAATACGTGCGCCGGTTTTTGAGAGGGCTGTTCGATACAAAAGTGGTCCGGGAATGAACGCTACGGCTTTGCCGCCTCCATCTCACAAGGAACCGCCCGGCGGTTGCACGAGTTCGGCGCGCCGTCATGCAGTATTAGGGTTGGTCGCGTTTTTCCTGGCCCTGACGATCCTGCTTTCGCCTGCGTTCGCCTCCGCGGCGGAAGAGGAAGCCGGTGTCAGCCCTGTTGTCTCCGCACAAGAGAATTCGGCCCCGGCTCGAAACTACATCGTTTGGCCATTCGTATACGTCGATGAGACCGCCGAGTGGCGTCAGTCCTCTTTCATTCCCTTCTACGTCGAGCGCGAGGCGGCGGACGACTCCGAAAAGCGCGTGCAATTTCTGTGGCCGATATTCCTTTATCGGCGATCAGAGCGCGACGTGAGCGTGCGGGTGGTTCCCTTTCTCACGTATTGGAAAGACGTGTACGCTTACGCGGACGGAGAAGAATACGACACCGAGTACATGCTGTTCCCGTTTATTTATGGAAGCGATTCGAGCGAGGAGGGCCGATCGTTCGCCCTGTTTCCCATAGGCGGGAAACTAAAAAGTTTTCTGGGCCGCGACGAGATAGGTTTTTTCCTGTTTCCACTCTATTTGGAATACCGAAAAGGGGAATTTTATCAGCGCAACTATCTTTGGCCGATCCTTTCATTCTCGGAAGGCGGAGGCTCCAAGGGCTTCAGGCTATGGCCGCTTTTCGGATACTCCGAGCGGCCGGGCGAGTACCGCAACAAGTTTGCGCTCTGGCCGATCTACAGTCGCCAAAGATTCGATCTCGACAAGGAACAGACAGGGGAGCGGGTGCTGATATTCCCGATCTACGCACGCGAGGACAGTCGGGCCAAGCAT
>CBFDAY010000231.1:0-5121 GCA_965602895.1 uncultured bacterium | reverse complement strand
TCGGAGTGTTTGCCAAGGGCTTGCCTTCGCGATTGTATATTATGCAATAGGCAACGTCGGTCTCCAGGATGAGACCGGCAATGATGCTCTCGAACATTCGTTCGTCGCCGGTCAGCACGCCGTATTCACTTGCCGAAGCTATGTTGCGTCCAATGACCTCCCCTTTATCCTTCAGCTGCTCGGCAAAGCCCTCGACCTCTCTTTGAACGAGAAACCACCCGAGCACTGTGGCCGTAAATATAACGACGATAGAAATATATGCCGTTATCTTGAAACGAAGACCCAACCTTAGCTTCGGCGGGCGCATGAGATATTCATCTCCCCCTGATCCCTGCTCCATGGCGGCAAGACCAATTTCATTATAGCACGAAAAACAGTACCGTTCAACAGATGCGGGGAGCACGCGTAAATACGCGATTGCCAGCGGCTTGCGGGAAAGACTACGCGCCCACCTGCAGCCTTTCCGCAAGAAATTTCGGTAGCCCCGCCCCAAGCACGGCCTTCATCGCCGCGGCGACGTCGTACTTCACGCGAATGATTTCCACCGATGGCTCCTCTGTGTCCAATATTGCGAATGAGGCGCGCGGATCGCCGTCCCGGGGCTGTCCGACGGCTCCCGGATTGATCAGATAACGGTTTCGCGTCGACAGGGAATGCATGCCCTCGCATGCCGTATCATGCGAGGAGCCGCGATCGCTGAAGAGTGCGGGGATGTGGGAATGGCCGAAAAAACAGATCCAGATCGAGGTGTCCGGTAGATGCTGAAAGCCGTTCATTGCATCCATGAGGTCCATGATGTAGTCGTCGCGGGAAAGGGGGCTGCCGTGCACGGCATGAATGTTCTCCGGTATCTTCATCTCATTCGGGAGGCCGCGAAGATAGTCTTTTTGTTCCCCCGACAGTTTTTTCCGCGTCCAAAGAGCGGCGTCTCGGGCCGACGAATTGAACCATATCGGGTTCTCGAGACCACAGCACACGATGTCGTGATTGCCCATTATTGACCGAATATTCCGCTTCCGTATGAGTTCGACCGCTTCGCACGGATATGCGTTGTAGCCCACGATATCCCCCAGGGCAAATATGTCGTCGACCTCCCGCCCGTCTATTTCCTCAAGGACCGCCGCGAGCGCGTGGAAATTTGAATGAATGTCGGATATGATCGCCAGTTTCATCTACTTGTCTTGCCGCCCAAGAAGGTTTTCGATCTTTTCTTGATGCCGCGTATCAGCTCCTTTTAATGATTCGGGCCGCCGGAGCGGTTGATTCGGATGCGACCGGGCTTGTTCATGACAAACAATGCACGTCTCGGTTCGGAGCAGATCGGCCAGCTCCTCACGGTTAAACGGGCGCACGCCCTCGTGCGGGGAATCCTGTATGCGGTTGCCTTCTTCGTCCACAATTCTGTCGGGCGAAAAATTTGTCGGCAGCCCCAGCCGCCTGAGATCGACAATGCCCGATCCCAGCCCCAGCGCTCTTCTGCTCGAATGGCAAGAGGGGCATGTCCGTGATTCACCTCTTATATTATGCGGCTGAATCGGGCTCATGGAAAATCCGTAGAGGCCGCCCGGCGTCGTAAAAGTATGATTGGAAACCAAATCTGCGCCGTCGGGCCCCAGATGCGTAAATATGGCCTGCCCCCCGGGCGCCAAAGGCGAAATCCGGCCCTTTCGATTGAAGCCCAGCACGGGGTCGTCCCATAGCTGGAAGAGCTTTTGGCCCATCCATTTCCCGTCGGACTCTTCCGGCGCCTGGCCTTCACCTATGCCGACTACCCAATCCACCGGACTCGGCTCGGCGTCATCGCGCACCACGTGGCATGCGTAGCACTGGGGAACGCGCTTGCTGTGGCACGCATAACATTCGAGTCGGCGGTGCCCTTCGTGCCAGACGCTCGCCATGCCCGAGCCTTGCGAGAGGTCGGAGGAAACAGTCGGAATGAGGCGCCGTTCCTTCAGTATCTTGGTTCGCAGATATGGCTTTCCGTCGAAGAACTCCACCGAGGCGAGTTTTCGGCCGTGCTCGGTACGGAACTCGGGCGGGCTGTCCCAACTGCCGTGGCAGCTCTCGCATCTGATGCCCACCTGATACTCCTGGTGCGAATAGATGTTTCCGTCGCCGTGCAATTCGACCGAGTCGTGGCAGTCGATGCAGGCGATTCCGCGCCTATGGTGAACGTCCGGCGTTACATGCATGACGGATGCGCCGTATTTGGACAGCCCGCCCGCTTGCGGCGCGGACGGCGTCAGGACGGGATTCACGACCGCAAGCCCGACATAGCTGAGCCCGATCCGGACGCCTCCGTTGTTGTGGCACCAAAGGCATTGCGAATCGGGCACCTGCGTCGTAATCTCGTGTCTTATCGGATGGCCGGGCCCGGCCTTCGAAACACAGGGGTCGCCGCTTCGGCTCAGGCCATCCTCGGCATACAACACGTGGCAGGCCGAGCATCCGGCGGGACGGAAGACGCCGGGCGTAGTCTTGTCCTCTGTCCACAGGTGGCAGCGCAGGCATGCCCCGCGAAGCAGGCTGTCGGCGTCGGAGGCGGAGGCGGGCGGGAGTTGGCGCAGTTTCTCGACCGCTCCATCGGGCCGGCGCCGGTTGAGGTCCGATACGGCGCGCACCCCGAATACGGCCGAGCGAGTCTCCTGCTCGTTCCACATATATCTGGTTCCCGCTATCTCGCCGGCCGCCGTGGCCATTAGCGAGCGCATGACCCTGCCGACATGGTTGTCGATCCCCTGAATCTTTATCTTGGCGAGCTGCCCGTAGTCGCTGTGGCACTTCCCGCAGGTGTGATCGATGACTCTCAGGTCGCCGGGATTGGCAATCAGTTCGGCATGCGCTTCGAGCTTCGTGGCTGCCGCGGGCCTGCCGCCGTGGCAGACTTCACATCTTTTGTCGGCTTGCCACGCCGAAGCCATTTTGGGATTGATAACCTCGATGCCCTTGTGACAGCCGAGGCAGCCCCTGCCCTGCGGCGCCGCTTCCTTTTCGCCCGCTGCGGTTGCCGAAAAAAACAGGAGCGAAGCCGATATGAGCGCCGTAATGGCATGCGACACCGAGGCGGCATTTTTTGTCATGTTTCGATGCATGTGCGGATTTCCAGCCCGGGGTTCGCCGGCAGGGTCGCGCCCTCGGGACAACTGTTGCGGTCGCGGGGATCAGTGCGGACTTGCTCCGTATGACAGTTTCTTGGCCATTTGCTCTTGATAGCTCATCCATTCGGAAAATCGTTGCTGTATGACTTCATAATCATGCTCGCAATCGATATCGAGCGTTGCTCCTCCGAACGAGGTGTGGGCGATTGAAAAACGTGTCTTCATCAGCCTGGAGATGCAACCTGTGACCGAATCGAGAGGCGTCCGCCTGCTAACGAGATCCCTCAAGAAACCCAGGCGCAGCCTCGCAAACAGGAGCGAGAGCTGCATCAGCAAGTAATATCCGAGGGTGCCCCATCCGCCCTCTTCCTTGCTGAGTATCTCCCATGCGAGTCGCAGCATGTTTCTCGCATCTTTTTGATAACGCAAATCATACATAGTCTGAATATGGCGGCGATTCAATATCTTGAATGGACGCACCATGTGCAGGTTGTTCTGCCTGAGGTAGGCTTCCCTGAAGTGTATATAAGCCATGCGGATGCCCGGCCGGCCGGCGTCCGGGTAGTAATGCCGCAGTTTTTCCTCCGATGTCACGCCGAGCACAAAGTCGTAGCTCTCCATGTCACATTTTGATGCAAACTCGTCGACCTCGGCGCCGGTGAGGAGAGGCATGTCCGCCGCGGTAACCAGCACGACGCTTTCGGCCTCGGGGCCCATGGCGATGGACTCTGCGGGCTCCCCCCGCCTGTAGGACGGGAGAGTCTCAAGAAAAGTGTGCCAGATGTTTTCGTAGAGATTGGCGTGCTGATCGAATATATAAACGGGTTTACCGATCTTGTTCGGAAACAGGATCTCCTCGAGCTTGTCTCTGGGACCGACGACATATATCTCAGTGACGCTCTCCGATTCGCCCAGAGCCGACACAACGCGCGACACAACGGGAACGCCGGCTACTTCCAGGAAAGCCTTGTTTTTTCCGAAGACCGGATGGCTCTTTCCCCTGTCGCCCGCCACCACGATTGCTGTCCACTTCTCGCCTTCGCGCATGGAATTGTCCTATCGTGCAAGATGCGATCCGGCCTTGTTGCTGTCGAAGCAGAAAGCCACTGCATATTATACATTTCTCGGCAGCCTCATGCAACGATAAATCGACTGCGGGCGGCGGCGCTTGAAAAGCGCAGACTCCCTTTGCTATTATCCATCCATGGCTAAAACTGAGATCGTATTGACCGTCGAGTCGCTCGATGTAGAAAGCGCGCGGGGAAAACTCTGCGTCGTCATAGACGTGCTGCGCGCCGGCACGACCATCGTCGCCGCGCTCGCCGGCGGATGCCCGCGGATAATCCCCGTGGAGACGCCGGAGCGGGCGAGGGAAATAGCCCGAGATCGCGGTTGCCTTCTCGGCGGCGAAAGGAACAGCCTGAGGCTGGAGGGTTTCGACTTCGGCAATTCGCCGCTCGAGTACGTGCCCGAGAAAATCAAGGGCCGCCCCATCGTTTTTACGACGACCAACGGCACGCGGGCGATGCGCGCGTGCGAGGCCGCCGACATGCTTGTGACGGCCTGCTTCTTGAACGGGGGCGCGATCGCCCGATTGCTGAGGGACCACGGGGGTGATACGCTTATAGTGTGCGCAGGCACGCGCGGCCTGCCTGCCGCGGAAGACACCGCCTGCGGCGGCATGCTTATCGAGGCGCTCGGGGCCGGCGGGCAAAGCCCCGAAGCCGAAGAGGCCGCTTCGCTCTGGGATCGGCACAAGGACGACCTGGCCGCGATGATGAAAAATGTCAGCCCGCATGGGCGCAGCCTCGTGGAGCTGGGGTTCGAGCGCGATATTGACTTTGCGGCGGGACTGAATAAATTCGACATTTTGCCCGTCCGTAAAGGAGACGCGATAGTGAGGATGACGGCATGAACGCCTACGCCGAACTGCGTTCCGTAGCTCGCAGATAGTTGTATTGAATTAGAAGCATCCTCACCCGCTAGGCGGGAGACTTGACCAAGAAACGGGCGGCGGCGGGAC
>CBFDAY010000230.1:0-5127 GCA_965602895.1 uncultured bacterium | reverse complement strand
AGACATACCTCTTGAAAGTAGGCAAAGATGATTGCTCGCTTGAGGAAGCCGATGACCTTGCCGGGCTTGGCAACTACGACACTTGCGAGCGCATCCGTGAAAAGCTCGGCGAAAAAGTCTCGACGATCACCATCGGGCAGGCGGGCGAGATGTTGCTTGCGGGCGCGAGCATAGCCGTCAGCGACATGGAGGGCCTTCCCAATCGGCACGCCGGCCGCGGCGGAATGGGCGCGGTCATGGGGTCGAGGGGCTTGAAGGCGATAGTTATTGACGATGCCGGCGCCGAAGTCGTCCGGGCCAAGAACAGGGATGAGTTCACGAAAACGGCGCGCGAGTTCACGAAAGCGATGCGAGAGGCCGGGGGATTCCTGGAGCAGCTCCGGACATGCGGCACGCCGGGCGGCATCCCGAATTTCAATGCATTCGGCACTCTGCCGACCCGAAACTTCCGGGCGGGCACTTTCGAGCACGCAGACAAGATCGAGGGGCTGGCCATCGTTGCCGTCGCCAAGGAGCGCGGGGCCAAGATGCACGCATGCACGCCGAGCTGCCCGATCAGGTGCTCGATTGTATATAACGACAAGGATCACAAATTCCTGGTGGGCGGTCTCGAATACGAAACGGTCGCTCTGCTTGGCTCCAACTTGCTCATAGACGACGTCGACGCCATCGCGCAGATGAACAGGCTGCTGAACGATTGCGGCCTCGACACTATCGAGACCGGCGCCGCGATCGGCGTGGCCATGGAGGCCGACTACATCAAGTTCGGCGACAGCGAGAGCGCGATCGAGCTTATCGAGGAAGTCGCAAAGGGAACGATCCGCGGTCGGATGATCGGGAGCGGCGTCGTCGTCACGGGAAAAATCCTTGGTGTGACGCGGGTTCCCGCCGTCAAGGGGCAGGCGGTGCCGGCGCATCACCCTCAGAGCAACAAGATCGTCGGCGTCACCTACTGCACGAGCCCAATGGGCGCCGACCACACCGCCGGTATCATCTATGACGATACGATCCACAAACCCGAGGGCAAGGTGGAGAAATCGCTTGCCGTCCAGATACAGATGGGATTCGTCGATTCGCTCGGCATGTGCATGTTCTCAAGGGCGTGCCCGGATTATAGCGACTACGTCACGAAGTTGATGGCCGCGCTCAACGGCTCTTCGTATGCCGAGAGCGACCTTGAGGAACTCGGTAGGCGCGTGCTCAAGACCGAGCACGATTTCAACAGGCGCGCCGGATTCACCTCGGCCCACGACAGGCTGCCGGAATTCATGACCGAGGTCAAGATAAAACCTCACGACCTCGTCTTCGATGTGCCGTACGAGGAAGTTGACAAGCTCTACGAGGGAATATAGTCGGCGGCGGGGTTTCTTAACCTTTCGATAATTTTAGCGTCTATGGACACCCTCAGGTTTTCTTGCGGCTGCCATAGTCTTCGAACGGGTTGTCACGCTCTCTGACCGCCTGCCGGAAGCCCGTCTCCTGCGCGCGGCGCACAAAGTCGAGGCCCTCCTGCGTGTGCCTGGCGACGCCGTCGAAGAGTGTGCCGAGGAGTCGGCTTGAGGCAAACCCCATGTTTTCCACGGTCTGGTTCGCGAGAAGCTTGAGCATGATGAGCTGATTCGTCGGGACCTGCGCCATCCGTCTGGCGAGGCCGAATGCATGCTCGTGGAGCCGCTCGTCGGGAACGGCCTCGAGGATCAGTCCTATCTCGGCCGCCTTTTTCGCGGGAATCTCGTCGCCGGTCAGCATATAGCGCTTGGCTTGTTCGAGTCCCATGCGGTATACCCACATAGCGGTTGTCGGGGTTCCCCACACTCGCGCCGGGGGATAGCCGAACACGGCGTTTTCGGCGGCGATGATGATATCGGCGCAGAGCGCCATATCGGTGCCTCCGCCGATGCACCAGCCTTGGACCGCCGCGATAGTCGGTTTTTTCGCATACCAGAGCTTCATATACGTGTCCACGAACGTGGACATGACGCCGAGGTCCGCCACCGAATCCCAGGCTCGGTCGTTTTGATCGCCCGCCGGTACAGCTTGGCTTATGGTGTCCTGCGCCTGGGCGGCGGTTGACCAGTCGAGCCCGTATCCGGCGCAGAAGGCGGGTCCTTCGGCCCGAAGCAGGATGACTCTGACGTCGGAGTCGGCATCGGCGTCATCGATGGCGGAGGCGAGCTCATCCCGGAGTTGAGGGGTGATGGTGTTGTATTCCTTGGCCCGGCAGAAAACGATCGAGCGCACGCCGTCGGACGTTTCGATGCGAAGAGTCTCCATTCGTTCACTCTTTCCCGGGTATTACCGTTCAGACACGGAATCAGATGCAATAGTCGGGCACAAATTCCCTGCTTTTCAGCTTTTGCTCTTCGACCAGATCTTCGAAGGTGGTTGTATCATAGACTTCGGACAACGCCTCATTAGCCTTCTTCCACATAGGGAGAAACGCGCAACTGTCCCGTAGCGGGTATTGGTCGTCGCAAGTGCCGGCCACGCATTGAACCGGCGAGAGGGGGCCCTCGATATATCGGATAATCTCGCCCACGGTCAGCGATGCGGGCGATCGGGCAAGCACGTAGCCGCCGGCGCTCCCGCGCCGCGACTCGACGAATCCCGCCTGCTTAAGCTGGTTCAATATGACCTCAAGAAACCTCGCGGGGATCGCCTGCCTCTCTGCTACATCTGCTATTTTCACAGGGCCTTCGCCATAGCGTTTTGCGAGTTCGAAAGTGGCCCTCAGCGAATACTGGCACTTTTGTGAAAGGGACATTATAGATGCCTCCCTTAGGGGGTTTCGCGCCGTGTTACCCGGCCCGGCGCGGGGCATTTGTTAACCGCCGCCTACGGGCGGGAAGACGCCGACCTCGTCGCCGTCGCTCAATCTGTAGTCCGGCCGCCGCATCACCGAGTTCACGAAAGCCGTCTTCACCTCGTCGCGCGGAACGCCCAGACTCTTGTATAGGTCATCCAATGTGGCGTCCTCGCTCAGCTCGACCTCGAGGGGCTCGTGCATTATCGAGCCGCCCGTGTATTTTGTGAGCGTCGCATAGAGTCTGGCATTGACCTTCATATTGGCCCTTCAGAAGTTGAAAACCGAGTCGAGTTCCTGGTGCGACACGTCGAATACGACATCATGCGGCGGCAGCTTCTCGGTTTCGAAAAACCTGGGCAGGCGGTCGTCCTCCGCCGTGAAGCCCGCCCTCTTATTAAACTCCCTCTCCGTTCTCAACACGTCCATGCCCAGCCCGGCCACGTCGTCGGGTCCCAGATCGAGTCCGTATTGCGCATTTATCATCTCATAGATGGCATCGAACGCCTCCGGAATGTCGAGCACCGCGAATGCCACGAACAGGCACAGGCCGACGCTGTCGATCGCTCCCGTGGCGATTTGGAGGTTGCGCGAGAGTTCGACCTGTCCTCCGGGCTTCAGAGGGTCGATGTTTCCGCCGACGCCGAGCACGTTGGCCGTGACGCTGTAGCCCGCCGTGTGGTCGGCCCCCATCGGGGTAGTCGCGTACGTTACGCCGATTCCCTTGACGGATCGGGGATCGTAGGCGGGAAGCGCCTGTCTTTTCACGACGGGAACCCGCTCTACGCCGAATACCTGGCCCGTGACGGCCGTTCCGCCGCCCATGATGCGTCCCAGCGGAGTCGCCTTTCCGACTTCCTCTCTGATGAGTTTAATAGCGCCCTTGCCGTCGCCGAACTCGATTTGTCCGGCCTCCATCAGCACGCCCAGCGTTGCGCCCATCTCGATCGTGTCGAGGCCGATGTCGTCATACAGTCTGTCGAGCCTGGCGATGACGTCGAGATCGTTTATGCCGCAGTTCGGCCCGTTCGCCCAGATGGTCTCGTACTCCGGTCCCTTTGTCAGGAATTTCTTCTTTTTGTCCATGTAGATTCGCGAGCAGCGGATGACGCACCCGCGATGGCAGGCGTGGGTCGCCACCCCGCCGCGCTTGAGGATTATCTCGCGCTGCGTCTCGCCGCTCACTTTGGCGGCGTCCTCGAACCGGCCCGACCTGAAGTTGCGGGTCGGCAATCCACCCGCTTCATTTACTATGTTGGTGAGAATATTGGTGCCATACGTTGGCAGCCCCTCGCCGGTAACGGGGTGTTCCCTGAGGGCCTTCGCAAACTTCTGGGCGGCCTGCTTGAAGGCTTCCTTGTTTTTGATTGCTACGGCGGGCGCGCCCTTGTCGTTGACAACGATCGCCTTCAGTCCCTTCGATCCCATGACCGCTCCAAGGCCGCCGCGTCCCGCATGCCGGGTGGGCCTGTTTTCGAGATCGGTCACTGCTATGCTGGCCGCCGACATCAGGCGTTCGCCGGCCGTGCCGATTGTGATATATGAAGCTTTCTCTCCATGCTCGCCCGTAAGCTTTTCGACGGCCCTGTAGTTGTTGGCTTTTTTCAAGTCTTTTGCCGGCAGCAGGACAGATCCCTTCTTATCGATGACGAGTTTCCAGAGCGCATCGTTCGACGGTTTGCCTTCGATGATTATGGCGGCGATGCCGAGGCGTGCGAGCTTTTGGGCCGCGGTTCCCCCGGCGTTGCTTTCCTTGATTCCGCCGGTCAGGGGGCTCTTGGCGCCCACGGAGAGCCTGCCGGAGCAGGCTGCGGTTGTACCGCCGAGAAGTCCGGGCGCGATGACGAGTTTGTTTTCAGGGCCGAGCGGGTGACACAGTGGCGGCACTTCCTCGGCCACGATCTTTGAGGTAAGGCCTCTGCCACCGAGTCCGGCGTACGCGGCGGCGATCGGCTCTTCCTTTGCGGTCTGATCGGTCATGTTGATGCGGAGTATTATTTTCATCGAGAAGACCTCCCCTTTTGGCGCGGTTCGCTGAAAGGCAAGATGAGCGTCTTTCGCTCCAAATGAATTATGCCATAGAGTGCGCCTTGAATTCAAGATATATGCGCCGGGATTGGTCTGTCGTCCGGGAAGGGAACTTCCCGGACGCATTGTGCCGGAGAAAAGGGCTGAAAGGTTTGCAGAATCTCAAGGGCACGGGGGCAATGCAAGAGTCCACAACCGGTGATGCCGGTGGCAGTCCGTTCGGGCCATTTACGATCGATTCGGAGGCGGGGCTGTTATTGGGAAAGTCCAGGGCCTTCGTTCAGTATTTCACTGAT
>CBFDAY010000229.1:0-5133 GCA_965602895.1 uncultured bacterium | reverse complement strand
CGCACGCCGACGTTGCTGAAATCGGCTCTTTGTTTGTTCCCGAGGGCCATGTCGATAAAGTGCGCGCCGCGATGTGCAAGGCGGGAGCCGGCAGAATCGGGGAATACAGCTATTGCAGTTTCCAGGCGCCGGGCATCGGCACGTTTGTGCCCTCCGAGGAGGCGTTGCCTTTTACGGGCGCTATAGGCAAGCTCAACAAGGAGCCCGAGCTGAGGCTGGAGGTGCTTACGCCGGAGGGGATGCTGGCTAACGTGCTGGCGGCGATGAAAATCGCCCATCCTTACGATGAGGTCGCCTACGACGTTTATGCGCTGGCCAACCCGGGCATACGGCACGGCATGGGCCGCATCGGCGAACTCCCCGACGCAGTGGGTTTCAAAGATTATGTCGAGCTGGTCAAGAGGAGGCTGGGAATCAAGAAGGTCAGGATCGTCGGTCGCGCGCGGAAAAAGATAAAGCGCGTCGCCGTATGCGGAGGCAGAGGAGGCAACCTCGTTCCCGATGTGCTGGCCGCGGGCGTGGACGGATTCATTACGGGAGAGATCGGATACCATCAAATGATCGATGCCGATGCCCTTGGGCTGTGCATAGTCGAGGCCGGCCACGGCGCGACCGAACGCGTCGCGCTGCCTGTTCTCGCCGAAAACCTGCAGCGCAAGCTTCCGGACCTCAAGATCATTTTCTCGCGCATAAAGACGGACCGCTCCGAATGGGTTTAACATAATGCGAACGGCCTCGAACTCGCCCGAGCAAACCCGAGAACTCGGGGAAAAGCTCGGGCGTTTGCTTAGCAGGGGAAACGTGGTCGCCCTCGTCGGCGAGCTTGGCGCAGGGAAAACCGTCCTGACGCAGGGCCTGGCGAGGGGGCTCGGCGTCGGTCCCGACGAATACGTCTCGAGCCCGTCGTTTGCGCTTGTGAACCAATACCGGGGCCGCGTGCCGATTTATCACCTCGATATCTACCGCCTCGGCGGCGAGGCCGAAATGGTCGCGCTCGGATATGAGGACTACTTCGAGCCGGACGGCGTCACGATAATCGAATGGGCCGACAAGGTCGGCGAACTGTTGCCCGAGAGATACCTGCTGATCGAAATCAAGATAATCGACAGGAATACACGCGACCTCGACGTGCGGCCGATCGGCCCGTGGACTTCGGAAGCGGCAGCCCGGATCGAAGATGCCCTGAGCCGGCAGGCGCCCGGGACCGCGTGAGGAACCGATTACCGAATATGGCGAAATCGTTCGACAGGGTGGCCGATATCTACGACGAAACCCGCAGGATGCCGCCCGATGTCCTGGCCCGGATCATGGAAAATATCTCGCGCGAGGTCGATCCCTCGAGCGGGCCCGTTCTCGAACTGGGGATAGGCACGGGCAGGATCGCCCTGCCGCTGGCGGAGCGCGGGTTTCGTATTGTCGGCGTCGATGTCGGCGAGAAGATGCTCGCGCGTCTGCGCGAAAATCTCGCCGGGAGCGCGCACAGCGTCCGGGGAGTGCGCGGCGATGTCGTAGAGCTGCCGTTCGAGGCCGGCTCGTTCAGCGCCGTTCTCGCAGTGCATGTGTTCCACCTCCTCGACGACGTCGAGGCGTGCCTCGAGGAGACACGCCGTGTGCTTTTGCCCGGTGGATGCCTGCTTTTCGGCGGCGAGCAGCGGTTGTTCAGGTATATCGAGCAGGTCCTGAGCGAGCAATACGGCGTGAGGGAAGACCTGATCGGGATGCTTCGGGAGGCGGGAATCAAGCTGCCCGATCAGGATGAGGTCAAACGGGACGTCTCGAAGCATGTCGGCGCCATGGGCGGCGATTTCGCGCCGCTTGAGCCCGCGGAGTGGGACTCCGAGATAAGCTGCGCCGACATTGCCGACCGTATCGAGAAACGCATAGCGTCCTACCTCTGGCAGACCTCCGAGGAGGGGATGAACCGTCTTGTGACGAGGCTGCGCGCTATCCTGGAGGCCCATGTGGGGCCGCCTCCGACCTTGATTCGCTTCAGGCGAAAGTTTGAGATGTTCCGCGCGCGTTTTCCGTCGTGATGGGCTTTTTGCCGCTGATAGTGGACTTTTTCTCAAATTTCTGGTACTATTGTGGGGCTTCGGACATCGCGGCTGGAGGGGATTGAGGAGAATATATCTGCACGTGAGGGGGTTGATAGCCTGCAAACCTGTCCGTTTTCGTCATTTTCGTCCCGGATGAAGCCTCGGAACGGAAATGAACATACCATAAATATTTTTCATTCGAAGCCTTAATACTCTTTGAAGGGAGAGTGAATCAAGAACAGATGGCAAAAATCGAAGTGACTGGAGATCTTGAAAAAGCCTTGAGGAAGTTCGGCAAGAAGGTTACCGACGAAAGAATCCTTTCCGAATATAAGAAGCGCGAACGGTTTATCGCAAAGAAGAATCGCAAGAAACGTTCCAAAAAAGCGAGATAACATCTCGGCGAATCTTGCCGCGAATAATTGTCGCGCGTTTCCACAAGCCTTCCGGCATAAAAGCGGGGGTCGGGTTTGCTGTGCCCCCCCCGGTTTATCCCGGAGGGCTTTTCCTTTATATTGATGCCCTGTCTGTTTCCGGACGCTACGGTCGCAGACCGCCCGCTTCCGATACAGGCCACTCCTTCTCCCGAACGCCAATCCCACCGCGATCTCGGGAAATATCTTGACTAGGCCGCCTGGGTGCTGGTAGAATTATGGCAATAACAGGCCCGCCGACATGGAGGGGACCGATGTACGAGTCTTTTTTCGGTTTCAATGAGAAGCCCTTCAATATCACACCCGACCCGAAGTATCTCTACCTGAGCGATCAGCACCAGGAGGCCATCGCACATCTTCGATACGGCATCGAGGAGAGGGGCGGCTTCGTGGTCATCACGGGCGAGATCGGCACGGGCAAGACCACGCTCTGCAGGCACTTGCTCAATCAAATGGACGAGCGCACCGAGGGCGCCATCATCTTCAATCCCAACCTGTCGGAAATCGAGCTTTTAAAGGCGATAAACGAGGATTTCGGCGTCGATGCCTCGGCGGATACAAAGAAGGAGCTGATCGACGGGCTGAACCGGTTTTTGCTCGAGGAGCGCCTCAGGGGCAAGAACATGGTGCTCATTATCGACGAGGCCCAGAACCTGCAGCCCGCCGTCCTCGAGCAAATCAGGATGCTGTCGAATATCGAGACCGAGAAGGAAAAGCTGATTCAGATAATACTGATCGGTCAGCCGCAGCTCAAAAAATTGCTGGCGCGGCCTGAACTCCGCCAGCTTAACCAGCGCGTGACGGCCAGGTATCACCTCAACGCGCTGAACCGGAAGGAGACGTACCGTTATATCCAGCATCGTCTGGATGTCGCGTCGAACGGCAACAACGTGACGTTCGAGCCAGCGGCGATGAAAGCGGTCTACAGATTCTCCAAGGGTGTTCCACGACTGATCAACGTCGTATGCGACCGCGCGCTGCTTGGCGCTTTCACGACGGGGCAGCCGAGCCCGATCACAAAGAAGCTTGTCAAGCAGGCCGCCCGCGAGGTCGCGGGGCCGAAGCTTTCCCTGTTCGACAGGCTGTCCCTGGAGAGGACGGCGGTCAGGCTTTTCCTTTTTCCGTTTGCGATCACACTCGCCGTCATCGTCAGCTGGATCGGTCTTACGACTCTCGGCGTGTTTCGCGACACCGCGAATTTTGCGGCCGGCAAGGAGTTGATTCCCGATTCGCCCGTTGCGCAAGTCGTGTCCCCGACCGCCGCCGCGCGATCCGGGCCGATGGAGCCCGCAGCGGCTTTTGCGGCGAGTGCGGGCATATATGCCGTGGGGGAACCTGTCTTGACGGCGGAGAGCCGGGTCGCCCCTTATTCGGAGCAGGACAAGAAGGATCTGATCGGCGCGCTTCTTTCGAAAAGCTCTGCGGAGTCCCGGATGAGCGCCACCCGCAACCTTTTGGCGCTTTGGGGCAAGAATCCCCACCTTACTGTGGACGACGCCAAAAACTTTTATGGGCTCGCGCTGTCGCAGGAGATGCGCTGCACGGAGCTGTGGGCCAATTTCGATGGCCTTCGCTCGGCAAATATGCCGTGCATGCTGGAGATGTTCGTTCCGCAGGAGTTGAGGCCGAGATACGCCGTGCTCTTCGAGCTGGGCACGGACAGGGCCAAGATACTTTACGGCGACAATCAGCCGATGGATGTGTCGCTGCAGCTTCTGGACCAGTTCTGGCTCAGGCGCGCATTCGTTTTTTGGAAAGATTTCGAGACGCTGGGCGAAATACTCCGGGCGGGCGATTATGGCGGGTCCGTTGTCTGGCTTCAGGCGGGCCTTCAGACGCTTGGATTCTACTTCGGCGACCTGACCGGCGTATTCGACGACGAGACCGAGGCGGCAGTGCGCAAGTTCCAGCAGGAAAACAATCTGCTGCTGGATGGTGTCGTGGGCCCAAAGACGCGGCTGGTGCTATACGCCCAGTTGAAGCGTTATTCGATGCCTCGTCTGGATGACAGCGAGAATACATGAGCATAATCTTAAAGGCGCTTAAGAAGATCCAAGAGCAGCAGGGCGCGCATTCCCCCGGCGAGCAGGACGCCGAGATCGCGGCCGGGGAAAAGGCCGCCAAAGATTCTGCCTTCCCGATGTCGCTCCGGGACCCGATGAAGGGGAAGGGGAGTCCGGACGCGGCTGATATTGACATCGAGCGCTTTACCCCGCCTGGTTTGAAGGCCCCTCGTCCGACCGCGCATCATCGGTTCGGCCTTGGCCCCAAAGCATTGCTGGTTCTGCTTGTATGTCTCGGTGTGTTTACGACGGGATGGTTTGCGAGCAGAATCTATATCAACATGAAATTCGTCTCCGGCTTGACTGCCGCCGAACCGCGGGCCGACATCGAGCTGCAGGCGAAATCCGTAGAGGCCGAAAACGTCGTGCCGCCAGGCGAGCCAATCGCTCCCCAGCCTGCTCGGATGGAGGCGGCTCCCGTGCCCGTAAAGGCCGGGCCCCCGCCGGAGAGCGCACCGGCCCCGGCGGCTCCGTCCCGGGGGTCCACACGACCGGGGGCGAGCGAGCCGTCTTCGGGCGGGTCGCGCGGAGGGTCGGGGCCGCGGCGAAGGGGAACGGGGGCTTCATCGCCTGCCTCGGGGGGGTCGAGTCCATCCTGCC
>CBFDAY010000228.1:0-5158 GCA_965602895.1 uncultured bacterium | reverse complement strand
TTCCTGTACAACGTTCTGAGGCCGATCTGGAGGATTTCGGCGGTTTTTTCTTTGTTGTGGCCGGTGGATTGGAGGGTCTTTTCGATGATGGATTTCTCGACGTCATCCATAGTCATGCCGACACGGAGATAAAAACCGTCGGTCGAGGGTTTCTGCTCGCGCAGGTGGGGGGGGAGGTCGGATATGCCGAGCACGGCGGCGGGGCGCGCGAAGGCGACCATGCCCTCGACGCAGTTTCTCAGCTCGCGCACGTTGCCGGGCCAGTCGTAGGTTCCGAGCGCGTCCATCACGCCTCGGCTCACGCCCTTTGCGGATTTGTCGTGGCTCTTGTTGAACTCCTTGAGGAACGCCTCGACGAGCATCGGGATGTCCTGTTTGCGCTCGCGCAGCTCGGGAATCTCGATGAGGACGACCGCGAGCCTGTAGTAGAGGTCTTCGCGGAATTTTCCCTCGTCGACCAGGGCTTTGAGGTCCTTGTTCGTGGCGGCTACGAGGCGGACGTCGACCTCGTGGGTGTCGTTGCCGCCGAGCCGCTCGAACTGTTGTTCCTCAAGAAAGCGCAGCAGCTTAACCTGTGTGGACGGAGTGATCTCGCTCACCTCGTCGATGAACAGCGTGCCGCCGTCGGCAATCTCGAAGCGGCCCTTGCGCGTCTTGAGCGCGCCGGTGAAGGAGCCGCGCTCGTGACCGAACAGCTCGCTCTCGACGACGCTCTCGGCCAGCGCCGAGCAGTTGAGCTTGACGAAGGGGCAGTCGCGCCTGGGGCTGTTGGCGTGGATCGCGGCCGCGGCGAGCGACTTGCCCGTGCCCGTCTTGCCGACCAGCAGCACCGTCGCGCGCGTGGGCGCGACCTCGCGGATCTTGTTGTACATCCGCACCATCTTGGGCGTGCCGCCGATTATACCGCCCATGCCGTAGCGCTCGTCAATGCGCTGGTGCAGGTCGTGCATTTTGGTTATGAGTCTCTGGTGCGAGACGGCCCGCTCGATGACCACCTTGAGCTTGCTCAGGTTCAGCGGCTTGGTCTGGAAATCGTATGCGCCCTCGCGCATCGCATCGGTGGCGAGTTCGATATAGGCGTTGGCGGTTATCATGACGACGCACACTTCCGGGTTGCGCTTCTTTGCCACCTGCATCAGGCGCATCCCGTTTATCCGGTGCACGCGAAGCTCGGCAATCATCACGTCTATGGGCTCGTCGTCGAGGATGTTGTATGCGGTCTCTCCGTCCGGCGCCCACACGACGTCGTAGTCGCAATTTTTTAGGAAAGATATGAGATCGGTGGTCGCCCTGGACCGCGAATCGACCACAAGCACTTTTGGCGCCGTTAGTTCCATGGAGAAGATGATTCTTCGTTTTTGGGGATGTTTTTCCGATTGGACAACGATTAATTATAGCATAATTAAACCTGCGCCTCCAATTGTCGGCATGTACCCGGAGCGCCGCCGCCACATTGCCTCTACGCCGGGCTTTTATATGCATTTTCCGGGCGTTCGCGCATGCGGAACAACGGGATTGACAATCTCCCGGCATTGGTATAGAATTGGAGCGGTAGATCGATGTCCATCGCCCTATGAGTCACCAGAAACACCCCAAGGCGGATAGGCCTCTGATTGCTGCTTCCGGCACGAGAGGCATGATGAATCAAGAACCGATGCCCGGTGACAAAAACTCGCTGGAGACGTCTGTTTTCGGAGAGCATCCGGGGAAAACCCGAAAGGCGAAGGCCGATCTGTGGAATAGTATGTAAGCCGCTCCATGAGGGCGGCATCGTTTTTTTGGAGCAGCATTGATCCCCATGCCGTCATAATCCAACAAGGAGAAACATATGGGAGGATCCAGCTCGGACAGGGCGGAAGACCTCAAAAAAAGAATGGAACGCGAGCTTGCCATGGGGGGCGAGAAGCGAATCCGGAAGCAGCACGACTCCGGCAAGCTCACGGCTCGCGAGCGCCTGGAGCTCTTTTTTGACCCGGGGACTTTCCGCGAACTGGGGATGTTTGTGCGGCACCGGTGCACGGACTTCGGCATGGACGAGACCTTTATCCCCGGCGAAGGCGTGGTGACGGGTCACGGCACGGTCGAGGGCCGCACGGTGTTCTCTTTTTCCCAGGACTTCACAACGGTCGGCGGGACGCTGGGGGAAATGCACGCCAAGAAAATCTGCAAGGTCATGGATCTTGCGATGAAAAACGGTGTCCCGATGGTGGGCTTCAATGACTCCGGCGGCGCGCGAATCCAGGAGGGCGTCGACGCGCTCAGCGGTTACGGACAGATTTTTTACCGCAACGCGTGCGCCTCGGGCGTTATCCCGCAGATATCCGCGATCATGGGACCGACTGCGGGCGGCGCCGTCTATTCGCCCGCGATGACCGACTGGGTGTTCATGGTTAAGAATTCGAGCTATATGTTCATCACGGGCCCCGAGGTCATCAAGGCGGTGACCGGCGAAGAGACGACCTTCGAGGAACTGGGCGGCGCCATGACGCACAACACGAAGAGCGGCGTGGCCCACTTCGCCTGCGAGAGCGACGAAGACGCCATAATTCGGATTCGTGAGCTTCTTTCTTACCTGCCGCAGAACAACATGGAGGATCCGCCGGTCGTGGATCTGGACGATAATCCTAACCGCAAGGATCCTTCGCTCGATGGAATCGTCCCGGATGATCCGCGAAAGAGTTACGATATGAAGGCCATTATCCGCTCGCTGGTTGATGGCGGCCGGATTTTCGAGCCTCATCAATACTACGCGGAGAACATGATCGTTTGCTTTGCGCGCCTTGACGGGCATACCATAGGGATCATCGCGAATCAGCCGCTGGCGCTTGCCGGCAGCCTGGATGTCGACGCCTCGGACAAGGCGACGCGGTTCATCAGGTTCTGCGACGCTTTCAATATTCCCCTGCTCACGCTGGTCGACGTGCCTGGCTATCTTCCCGGCATCGATCAGGAATGGAGCGGCATCATCCGCCACGGCGCGAAGCTGCTGTGGTGCTATTCCGAGGCGACCGCGCCGAAGATAACGCTGATAATCCGCAGGAGCATCGGCGGAGCGTATCTGGCGATGTGCAGTTCCGCGCTCGGGGCCGACTATGTGTTTGCGTGGCCGACGGCCGAGGTCGCCGTCATGGGCGCCGCAGGCGCGGCGAACATCATCCATCGCAGGGCGATAAAAGAGGCGAAGGACCCCGATGCCGAAAGGGGAAAAAAGATCGAGGAATATGAAGACCTGTTTTCGAACCCTTACATTGCGGCGTCTCGCGGGCTTATCGACGCGGTCATTTATCCGCGGGAATCGAGGCCGCGCTTGATAGACGCCTTGCGGGTGTTGCTGTCGAAACGCGAGAGTCGGCCACCGAAAAAACACGGCAATATTCCGATGTAGCGGCGAGTCGCCGCTGACGGAGATTTTGGCGAAATCCGGTCCTGGAGTTTTTTGCCACGAGTGATTCCGGAGCATATGAGGTATCGAAAGAGGAACACCGGCAATGGAGATTGACAAAAAGGTTGTGGCGGCCATCGGAGCGGCTGTGACAACTTATGTAAGAGAGGAAGAGGCCGCCGGGCAGGCCGTGCGGGAGCGGGCGATGCGTCCGGCCGCGAGCGCGTGGAGCCAGTCGGGTCGCCAGGAGATAATGCGAAACCGTCAGATGTGGCAACTGCGAATTGTACCGGGATAGCCCCTCCGGTGTTGGCTTTATCAACCACCCCGGATTCACCAGGAGGAAGCGCAATGGCAAGCAAGGCAGGCAAAGCCAAAAAAGGGAAAACAGGCGGGACTTCCGCCGGGAAGTCCACCAAAAAGTCAGCGAAGAACCCCGTGCTGATTACCGATACCACTTTCCGCGACGGCCATCAGTCGACGCTGGCCACGCGGATGCGCACCGAGGATATGCTCCCCATAGCGGCCCGCATGAACAAGGTCGGCTTCTTCTCGATGGAGGTCTGGGGCGGCGCCTGCTTCGACGTGCCGACCCGATACCTCAACGAAGACCCGTGGGAGAGGCTTCGCACTCTCAAGCAGCACATCCCCGACACCCCGCTGCAGATGCTGCTTCGCGGGCAGAATCTGGTGGGTTATCGCCAGTATCCGGACGACGTGGTGCGAGCCTTCGTCAAGGAGTCGGCGGATGCGGGCATGGACATCTTCCGCGTGTTCGACGCGCTCAACGACGAGCGTAATTTCATCACCGCGTTTGACGAAATCAAAAAGGCGGGTAAACGAATACAGGGCACGCTATGCTACTCGCTCACTCAGCGGCGACTGGGAGGCCCGGTTTTCAATACGAAGTACTTCGTCGATAAGGCAAAAAAGCTCGAGAAGATGGGCGTGGATATCCTGTGTCTCAAGGATATGGCCGGGCTGCTATGTCCGCCCGACGCCTACGACCTGGTCCGCGCGCTTAAAGACGCGGTCGAGATTCCAATCTGCCTGCACACGCACTACACCAGCGGAATGGCGTCGATGACTTATCTCAAGGCCGTCGAAGCCGGAGTGGACATCATCGACACGGCGCTCGCGCCGTTCGCGCTCAGGACCTCGCAGCCGGCCATCGAGCCGATCCTGGTGACGTTGCAGGGGAGCGATCGCGACCCCGGCTTCGACCTTAACGAGCTGGTCGACATGGGGCGGCACGTCGAGGCGATCGCGCCGAAATACCGGCAGTACCTTAACACCACGACCATGTCGGTCATAGACACCAACGTGCTCGTGCACCAGATACCCGGCGGGATGACCAGCAACCTCGTCAGCCAGCTTCGGGAGGCCGACGCGCTCGACCGAATCAATGAAGTATACGAGGAGCTGCCGCGCACGCGCAAGGAACTTGGGTATCCGCCGCTTGTCACCCCGACGAGCCAGATCGTCGGCATACAGGCGGTGCAAAACGTGCTGTTCGGCCGCTACAAGATGATCTCCGACCAGGTGAAGGATTATCTGTATGGGCTCTACGGGCGAACGCCCGCGCCCATCGACAAGAAAGTGCAGAAAAAGGGACTCAAGGACTACTCGCGCGGCCAGGTCCCGACGAAAAAGCGTCCGGCCGACCTGCTCGAGCCCGGCATGGAAAAGGCGCGCAAGGACACCGAGGGCCTCGCCAAGAGCGAAGCCGACGTGCTCATCGCGGCGCTTTATCCCGTCACCGGCGCGCGGTTCCTC
>CBFDAY010000227.1:0-5159 GCA_965602895.1 uncultured bacterium | reverse complement strand
GTCCATGACCCCGTTTTCGATGTCCCTCAAGTGATAATCGAAAAATCTCAGCATCTCCGCGTCGAAATCAAACTCAGGCTTCCCGGCATCGGGCCACCACGGGCGGATCTCTATGCTGTGGTCCCACGGGCCGATGGTGAGCTTGCATGGATTTTCCAGCGACATGAAGCGTTTGATCGCCGCGTGCTGATAGGCGCCGTCGAACCATCCGCTGAAACTGTAAACGGCGGCCCCGGACGAATCGAGTTTGTCAAGGTAGGTGTGGGGACTGAACACGTCGACCGTGCCAAGGCCCGAGGGCGAAATGTCGTCGCGGAAAGTTATTCCCAGCGCCTGCTCGTGGACGCTGTAGTTATCCCGGTGGTCCCTGATGGCCGCCGCCAGCATCGAGCGGTCCTTATCGACATCGACCGGCTTCGGCCCCTTTACGAACACATAAGGCAAGAAGCCCAGCTCCCTCATCGCATTCCTATCGAGCGTGCTGTTGAATTTCGCCCATGTCTCGGTGAACCATGCGATATGAATGCCGCCGGGAAACGCGATGTCGGTATAGTTGTCGAACAACGCGAACCTCGGCGCGACAGCCTTGACGGCGGGATGGTTGTTGACGAGCAAAAATTCGCTGGTCGTGCCCGTGTAGGACCACCCGAGCGAGCCGACCTTGCCGTCGGACCAGAGCTGCTCTATGATCCAGTCGACGATCTCCGCGCCGTCCTTCACTTCGTCGGGCGCCCAGGGGAAAGGCCTGGTCCCGAACGAGGCGCCGGAGCCGCGGACGTCGACCTGCACCCAGGCATAGCCACGCGGAACAAAGAGCTTTATCGTGTTCCCGGTTTCCATATTCTCATCCATGAATAAGCTGAACGGCCACCTGTGCTCGAAGGAGCGGACATAGCGCGTTTGGAAAAGGATAGTCGGAATCCTCTCGCCTTCCTTGAGCCCTTTGGGCAGATGCAGGTCCATTGCGATCTTTACGCCGTCGCGCATCGTCAGGTAGAAAGATGTGGTCTCGATGTCATCATATAGCGCGGGCGCATATCCACCGTACTTCCCGACGCGGCTGACCTTTTCGGATGAGGCTCCCGGCGCGCTTTCCGATTGCGCCTGTATTTGCGCTGAGAAAGCGCCGATGAGAACGAGAAGAAGAGCCGTCAGAACAAATTTCTTGGAATTTACCGCCGGACCACATCGAAGAATCCTCATTGAGACAAACTCCTTTGCATGGTGCTTCACAACACCCATATCCCGTTTTGCCCCGGTAGCATACCAGAAAGGGCCGTCATTGGAAATGGCATGGGGTGAAGGCCCGAGGCGCCAACGCCGCGCTTGCTATCCAAAGCTCCTCACGAGCGAACCGACGACGAGGAACCATCCGTCGGCGAGCACGAACAGGATGATCTTGAAGGGGAGCGATATGAATATCGGCGGGAGCATGAGCATGCCCATCGACATGAGGGCGCTGGCGATGACCATATCGATTATGAGAAATGGGATGAATATCACGAAGCCGATCTGGAAAGCCGTCTTGAGTTCGCTTATCATGAATGCGGGTATGAGCACATGGGTCGGCACGTCCTCCGGCCCTTTCGGCAGCGGCATTTTCGAAAGGTGCACGAACAGGCCGAGGTCTTTCTCGCGGGTCTGCTTGAACACGAACTCCCGAATTGGCACCAGCGCCCGGTCGAACGCCTCCTGGTGGCTGACCTTTTTCTTAAGATATGGTTGCAGCGCCTTTTGATTCACATCGGTGTACGTCGGCGCCATCACGAAGAACGTCAGGAAGAGCGCCAGCCCGACGAGCACCTGGTTGGGCGGCATCTGCTGAGTGCCGAGCGCCTGTCTGAGCAGGCCGAGCACGACGATAATGCGCGTGAACGAGGTGACCATCACGAGTATCGCCGGCGCGAGCGACAAGACAGTCAGGAGGAACAAGAGCTGGAGCGTGGTCGACACTTGCTGCGGCGTCTCGGCGCGGCCCAGCTCGATGCCGACGCGCGGAATGACAATGCCCGGCTCCTGCGCCAGCGCGACACCCGCCAGCACGAAGGCCAACACCGCCCCCATGATCGCGACGCGCCTCAGCCTTTTATTCTTCATCGCCATGCCTCTTTCGGGCAATCCCCTTCAGTCGCCCTATCTGTTTGTTCAGCGTTCTGAGATGGTCGTCAAATCCCGACTCTTCCCTATCGAGCGGTTTTTGAAACCTGGCCATGGACCTGTCGAAAAGGCGCGAAAATGCGGGTCCGGGAACCTGTGCGCGAGCGCTCCTGAGGTCATCTTCGATCCGCTCTATGTCGCGCTCGTCCTTTACCGAGGTCAGCAGCGAGATGCTGCCCGCACTGACGCCGATCACAAGCAACTCGTCCGCCAGTCTCAGGAAGTAGACAACGTTTTTGGGGGAGAGGTAAACACGCCCCACAACGCGGACCGCGCCCTCGGAAGACGGGCCGATAGCGCCCCCCGTGAATCTCCTTATGAGCCACAGGGTTACATATAGGAGGCCTAAGACAACGGCGAGCGAGAATATCGTTCTGACGATTGCGCCGAACAGGCCGCCCGAGCCCAGCGGAGTGGGATCTGAGTAGGGCAGATAGCCGGCCCCCTTGTCATCGGAGATCGGGGAGACCTGATTCGCGGGGGTTTGGGGAGATGGGCCGGTGTCCTGCCCGATTGCCGGATGCGAGAGCCAGAGGAGCAGAAGGAGGCAGAGAAGCATAGCCGTTGCGATAGGCTTTCTCATTCTTCCCCTTGTTTCTCCAGTTGTTGAGCCTCGGGCTTCTTCGATTCGCGGGACGGCGACGTTACCTCGAGAACTCGTATGCGAAGCTTTTCGTGAAGTACGATAACTTCGCCCGTTCCAAGCTTTTGATTCTCGACATAGATATCTATGGGCTCTCCCGAAGGCTTGTCGAGCTGCACTATGGAGTCGGTCTCAAGGGCTATTATCTCCCCGAGCGGCATCGCGGCCTCGCCGAGCACCATGTTCAGACGCAGGGGAATGTCCCCAAGGAAAGAAAGCTCTCCTATCGCCTTCGACTTTTCGGCTTCAGTGGCGTGCACCCTCGGCCTCGTGCGCGCCGACGCGTCTATGATCTCGGCGTCATCGGGAATCCGCTCCCCGCTCGGGTCGCTCTTGTAGTCGGCGGCATCGGTCATTGAATCACGTACTCCTCGAAATACACATTGGAAATGCGCCCGCTAACGAGCATTCCGTTCACCCTTTTCAGGATCTCGCGCCCGAGTTTTTCCCGGTCTTCGATGGTCTGCAATTGGGCGACCGTCTTCGAAGATAGAACATTATTGACCTGGTTCTTTATCTGGGGGAGCCTCTTATCGAGCTCCTGCTGGATTTCCGCGTCATACATCTCGAATGTGACCGCCGCCTTGAGGTATCGCTCCCCGTCGGAACCGGCCGGATTGACAATCAGCGGGTCGAGTTTGAAGAACGCGAGGTCATCGAGGCGTGCGGTATCGTTCGGCTCCGGGAGCTGCGCTTGCCCGCTGAGGGCGCCGCGCTCTATCGAAGGGGCGATGTAGTTGCCCACAGTCAATATTGCCAACGCAGAGGCGATCGCGACGCCCGCGACCAGGATCACGATGTTTTTCACGGTAAAAACACCGGGCCTGCCCTTCTTTAACGGTTTTCCCTCCTCTTCTTCCGGGATGGTGAGTTTTTGCGCCTCTCGCTCGCCCATCATGTCTCTCCCTCTTCTGCCTCCTCGGCGTCCTCTATGCTCTTAAGCAATATTTCCACGCGCCTGTTCTCCTGCCGTCCTTCGGGCGTTACGTTGGGCTCGATGGGATGATATTCGCTGTAGCCTGCGACGTTGAACCTCTTCGGATCCATGTTCCCTTTCTCGAACATGTACCTTGACACGCTGATCGCCCTCGCGGTAGATAGTTCCCAATTCGAGGGAAATTCCGCCGTATGGATGGGCACGTTGTCGGTGTGTCCTTCCACGACGACAACATTGGGATTTTGCTGCAGTATCAGTATCAGCTCGTCCAGCACCGGAAGCGCCCCGGGCCTGAGGTCGGCCTTGCCAGAGTCGAACAGGATCGGGCTCTTGATCGTAATGCGAATGCCCTCCTTGTCTCTGGCCACCTTCATCTGGCCTTTCAGACCCGCCGAATAGATCGCGTTTCGTATGCGCCTCAAGACCTCCCTTGGCGGAATCGCCGGCCTGGCCCTCAGGGCGGGAACTCTCTCGAATTGTATCAAGCTCCGCTCGTGGGGCAACATGCCGAGCGCCTCCTGGAACGAGGCGAGTGCGCGCTTGAATTCTTCCTCCTGAATTGTGGAATACGAGAGAAGAAGCACGAAGAACGTGAGCAGAAGGGTCATGAAGTCGCCGTAAGTGACCATCCACCCCGGCGAGGTCGGGAGCTTGACTCCGTTGCCGCCGTCGTTGCCGCTTCCGTGCTTTCCCAATTTGGCATCCCCCGGTCAGCCCGCCCGCTTTACGCTCGACTTAACCTCTTCGCGCAGGCTCGGTGCGATGAACGCCTTGAGCTTCTGCTCCACAATTCGTGGGTTGTCGCCCGACTGGATCGAAAGGATCCCCTCGATGACGACCTCTTTCATCAGGACCTCGCTCTGCGTCCTGGACCTCAGTTTGCCGGCGATAGGCAGGAAAATCAGGTTTGCCATGAAGACCCCGTAGAAGGTGGTGATGAGCGCCATAGCCATTCCCTGCCCTATCTGGGAGGGGTCTTCGAGCGAGCGCAGCATGCTTATGAGGCCTATGAGGGTTCCTATCATGCCGAACGCGGGCGCATACGTGCCCATCATCGTAAATATCCCCTGCCCCAGCGCATGGCGCGATTCCACGTACGCCAGCTCGGTGGTCAGGATGTCCTTTATGAGTTCGGGCGCGGTGCCGTCTATGGCGAGGCGCACCCCGCGAACCAGAAACGGGTCGGTCACCGACTCCAGTTCCGTCTCGAGGGTCAGTATGCCTTCCCTGCGCGCCTTGGTCGCATATGTAACGAGTAGCTCGATCATCGACGTCGGCGTACGATCCTCAAAGGCGAACGCGTGACGAACCGTGCTCAGAACGCCCCTCATTTCGTTTAAGGGGTAGTTTATCAGCGTGGCCGCAATTGTGCCCCCGAACGTGATCATCATCGACGGGATGTGAACAAAGGTCGTGATCGGG
>CBFDAY010000226.1:0-5166 GCA_965602895.1 uncultured bacterium | reverse complement strand
TGTTCTGGTATCTTTCGGGTTCGCTCGATGAGGAACTCATGCTGGCGGGACTCGTCGACGAGTTGGGGCCGGAGAAAGCGCTGGAACTGGTTTCGGGCAAGCCTGCCGATCCGGAAACCCATATGCGCTGGCAGCAGGCAAGGGCAATTATTCCCAAAGGAATCGGCCGAGGCGGCTTTGAAATCCTTGCGAATCTGGAAGATTTTTCCGCCGATGGAAAGGCAATGCGATTGATCGGCAGCAACAACTGGGTGATCGACGGCGTAAAGTCGGCCACCGGCGCGCCGATACTCGCCAACGACCCGCACCTTGCCCTGTTGAACCCGCCGATATGGTATGAGGTGCACCTGATGGGTCCGGGAATTAATGTCATCGGGTCGACGTTCCCCGGAGTAGCCGGCGTGATAATCGGCCATAACGAGCGGATAGCGTGGGGAGTCACGAACGTCGGCTACGACGTCTGCGACCTCTACGTCGAGAAGCTCAGCCAGGACGACCCGACCAAGTACATATATAAGGGCGAGAAGAAGTCCTTCGAGAAAGTCATCGAGACCATCAAGTACAAGGACGGCAACTCGATGAAGACGGTAAAGCGCGAGATACTCTTCACCGTTCACGGCCCGGTCGTGGAGAAAGAGGGCGACACGGCAATCTCCATGCGCTGGACCGGCCACGAGCCCTCGACCGAGTACAGGTTTCTCTACCTGATCAATCGAGCTTCCAACCTCGATGAGTTCAGAACCGCCCTGAGCTACTACAGGCTCGGGGCCCAGAACTTCATTTATGCCGACATCGACGGCAACATTTTCTACCAGCCCACCGGCAGGGTGCCGATACGCAACGGCACGCCATACCTGCCGCTCGACGGCTCGTCGGGCCAGCATGAATGGGAAAGCTACATCCCCTACGATGAACTGCCCCGGACGCTGAACCCGGCGGATCATTTCATCGCCACCGCCAACGCGAGACCCGTGGACGAGGCATATCCGCACTACATCGGATACTTCTTCGACATCGGCTATCGCACGAGCCGGATAAAAGAGCTGCTGAGGGCGAAGGACACCCTCACCTTCGAGGACGTGCGCGCCATCCAGGCGGACGACTACGTGCTCGTGGCCGAACGGCTGAAGCCCATCCTGATGCAGGCTGTGCAGCAGGAAAGATCGCTGCTGCCGGAGCGCACGCTACGTGCGGCGAAAATGGTCGAGGAATGGGACAACCATGCATCGGCCGACAGCGCCGCAAGCTCGATCTTCCACAAGTGGCTCGAGCGAATCGCATGGAATACGCTCAGGGACGACCTCAGCGATGACTCATTTGAGTATTGGGCCGGCAATTCCGACATCATCATCGTGCTGCTCCTCAGGAGCGAGACGCCGAACGAACTAAAGTACGACTGGTTCGACGACGCGCTCACGTCGAGGCAGGAACAAAGGCGGCACATTGTCGCTCGCAGCCTGCAGGAGGCGGTCGGCGAGCTTGGGATGATGTTCGGCTACGAAATGGACGACTGGAAATGGAGCAGGATCCACACCACAACCTTGAAACACGCCCTGGGCAAACGCGATTCTCGCTACAACAACGGCCCATATCCGAGGAGCGGCAGTATTGACACGGTGGATAACGCCGGTTTTTCGCTCTTCGACGGCGATTTCGCATCCTGGCACGGCCCGTCACTCCGGATGACGGTGGAGTTGACACCCGGCGTGGAGCACGCAGTCAACACCATACCCGGCGGCCAGAGCGGCGACGCCTCAAGCAAGCATTACCAGGACCAACTGATCGATTACTGGCTCAAGCACGAGGCGCACCCGATGCTCTTCACGAAGGAGCAAATAGAGGCAAATCTGGGGCAAACCCTGTCGCTGGTGCCGGCGGAAGAATAACGGACCAATAAAAGCTTGGAAAAAGGGGCGACCCCGGCAAGTCGTCGGTGACATAACCGGGTCGCCCCTACTTTTTTAGTGCGACACCTGATCTAATGAAGCAATTTAAGCCTAGTTCGGCGCGTCGGCGCAGTAGCACTTCAACGGGTTGTAGTGGACGGCTATCTCGATGGAGCAGCGATTGCAGTTTGTGCATGAAATAGGGTCGCCGTCGCTCTTCTGCATCTGGTTCACCAGATTAGGCTGTCGGATAAAGGGCCGGCATAGGGAGACAAAATCCGTTTTTCCGCTGCTGACGGCCTCCTCCATCACGGCCCGCTTTCGCATACCGCCCACGGTTATGATGGGCGCTTTGACCGCCTTTTTCACTTCCGCCGCCTGCGACAGGAAATACGCGTCCTCGAAGCGCGCGGTCTCACGCATGGATTTTTCCATGAGCCTCATGATCGCTTGCTCGATGAAGTTGCGGTCCAGCATCACAAGGTCCATCGGCACGTCACCCTTCACATAGATCAGGCCCTTTTCGAGGATTCCTCCGCTGACTTCGATGGCATCGATACCGAGTTCATCCAGTTTTCGGCATGTGGCGACGCATTCATCGAGCGTTACGCCGCGCTTTATGAAATCCTCGGAGTTGATCTTGATCAAGACCGGAAAATCGGGCCCGACGGCCGAGCGCATCGAGTTGTACACCTCGACGAGGAACCGCATCCGGTTCTCAAGCGATCCGCCCCATTGGTCGCTTCGGCGGTTGGTGTAACCTGAAAGGAACTGGTTCACCAGGTATCCGTGCGCACCGTGTATCTGAACGCCGTCGAATCCGGCATCTTTCACGCGGCGGGCGGACTCGCCGAAATCGGCTATCGCCTCCTGTATTTCGGTCTCGGTCATCCGTCGCGGCTTGACGCGGGTGAGCTTTTCGCGAACTGGCGACGGCGCAACGGGCGTCGCGCCGATTACTTCGGGGTCGCACTGGCGGCCGCCATGGTTCAGCTGCCCCACTATCTTGGCGTCATGCTCGTGGACAACATCGGCAATCTTGCGCAGATCGTCGACAATTTCATCCTTGTCCGTGACGATCTGGCGAGGAAGCGAGCGACCCATGGCGCTAACGTAATAATTGCCGGTGATGATCAGGCCGACGCCACCTTTTGCGAGCCTGGTATACGCGCGCAAATAGCGATCGGTGACCCGGCAGTCGTCCGAAGCCAGACATTCGGCGGTCGCGGAGCGCACGATGCGGTTTTTGAGCTGCATCGACCCTATTTCGCCCGGTGAAAACAGCACTGACATATCGCTCTCCTCCTCTGCGATGAGATGTCTCGGGAAAATGAAATCCATTCATGGCGGCGACAGACCGCATCCCCCGGATTTAATCAGAAATCGGCGACATTTTCAAGTCATAAGGTGGAATTGAAAGATATAAAAAATGCGGCGGGGATTTAGATGGATCGTCAGAAGCGGAAAGTGATCGCAACATGACCTTCGTAGGCCTCGAATGCGCCTCCCGCCGTGCGCTGGTTGTTGAATATGCTGCCTCCGACCCTCAGCATGACGTCGCGGTAAAGCCCGAATACTCCTTCCGCGGTGAGACCCGCGCCGAATCGGAAGTCGTCCATCTCATCATCCTTCACAAATCCCAGATCCAGGGCGACGCTGACACCGTCGTCGTCGCTTATCTTCCAGTAGGCCATGTTGGTGACCATGTAGCTCTGGTAAAACTCGGGATCGTAATAACCGTTATTGAGCTGCTTATCGAAGCCGTACCACCATCCGCGCAGGCCGATGTCGAAGTTGATTTTTTCCCGCCGCAACACGGTGCGACGCGGCGCCGCAATCACTTCCCAGCTCTCGTTGTCGTCGGAAAAATCGTTGTAGCCGGCTACGAAAATAATCGTGTGAACGAGGTCCGGCTCCCAATCCACCAGCGCCTGGTTATGGCTCCGCCTTATCCCTAAATCGAGGCTGCGCGGCGAGACGACATAGAATCCGTAATCCGTCTCGAGCCTGATACCGAGATTGTCCTGAGGCCGGTAGTCCAGCCCGGCTCCGAATATGAACCTCTCTCTATCTTCCGCCTCGGCGGCGCCGGCATGCCCATCGACGGTCAATCGGGGAGAAACGACCGCGTCGATTCCGACCCATATGCTTTCGTGGCGAGCGGTTTCATCTCCGTTCAGGCGCTCGAACCCGCTCCCCCTGTCCGCCTCGAGGTGGTCCGCCTCTACTCCCGCCAAGAAGCGAAAATCCGGATTCGGCGAGTATCCGGCGACGGCGGAGGTATGGAAGCGATCCAGGTCGTCGGAATCGGTGTAAAAGCTTGCGGAGAAAGTGATATCCGGCCGCAACGGCGTCATGATGAATCGACGGATGTCTTCCGTCTCTTCGGATTCGGGCCGCAACCGAAACAGCGTATCCAGGCTTTCCACGGCCTCGACCGGCCGATTTGCGTGATAAAGGGCGATCGTACGCGAGTAGTTCACCTCGTAGTCGTCGGGGTCCTCCTCGAGGAGCGGCAATATCAACTCCATCGCCTCGGTCGGACGCCTCGCCCAGGCGAGCACCCTTGCTTTTTCGCGCCGATAGTCCTTCGATTCGCCGAATTTTTCACGATAGTGACCGAGTACGCTCAACGAACCGGCGTAGTTTCCCCGCCACGCCTCGACCTTGACATATTCGATATAGACTTTCTCCTCTTCCGGATGCTCTCCGAGGTATTCCTTGTATGCGGACGCGGCATCGTCGGTGTGCCCACTCCACGAACTCGACCTGGCATAATCGAGCAGCGCCGAATCGTCTTCAGGCGAAATAGCCAAGAGCCGATCATAGCTTTCGGCTGCCGTCTCGGAGTCGCCCGTCCAGTTGGCCAATTGGGCTTTGGTCCGGAGATATTCGATATTGTCGGGCTCAAGCTCGATACAGCGTTCGATGGCGGACAGCGCAAGCTCCGGCTTATTGCCGGCGGCGTACGCCTGCGACAACCTGAAATGGATGTCGGCATCATCGGGAGCCAGCCGAGCGGCCTCGGCGAGGGCGACTGCGGCCCCTTCGGGGTTGCTCAGGCGGGCCTGAATATCCGAGATTCGCACCCACAGATCCACCCTGCCGGGCTCTGTTTCCAATATACGCTGATAAATTTCAATGGCTTTGCCCCATTCCCCGGCCATCTCGGACCTCAGACCCTCCGGGGGCGCCGGAGGCTGGGCGACCGCGACCGCCGGGCAAAACATACAGATCAGCATAAGGACCGCTATGGAAACATATGTCTTCATTTTCGCCA
>CBFDAY010000225.1:0-5168 GCA_965602895.1 uncultured bacterium | reverse complement strand
CGGACCTTGAGGCGGCCGAATGATTTGGGTCTTGTTTTTGATCGAGCACTCGAAGTGGAGGCTTCCGGAGTTCCGAAAGCCTATAGCGAGCGCCATCTGAGCAGCGCCCAGCCAACGCCGAAGCCCAGTGCGAGCGCTCTGATAAAAAGAAAGAAGGGTGCGACAAGTCCGGTCAGAGGGCTCTTCGACAGGGCCATCTTCCAGAAAGAAGAACAACTGAGCAGGAAGAGGGCGGTCGCCGCCGCAAGCGCCGTGGCTGCAATTCCAGTCGAGAACAGGAAAAGAGGCAGACAGCAGCAAACCAGGAGCGTCATGAGAATCTGCAGTTTCAGCGACTGGGGAGTATAAGTGTCTTTCATCATCTTGTCCGGATATCGCCGATAAACCACCATCCGCCAGTATCCCCTGCCGCATTTGAGCTTGAAATATTTCCACATCGAGTCAGGATGCAGGTGATACACTATCGCCTGAGGAACGAATACCATCTTGCACCCCATGCTCGCCAGCTTGTACGAAAGTTCCGTATCCTCGTTGTTGGCCTTGGGAAAAGATGTGTCGAATCCGCCCGCCTCGAGGAAAACCGACTTGCGGAAGGCGGCCGAGTATGAATCGACGAAGTCTATGTATTCGTGCCTTTTCAGGAGTTCATAACGTTCCTCGAACTCGACCTGTGCGAAATGGGCGGCCAGACCTTTCTGGTTGCTGCGGTATGCGCCCTTTACGGCGCTGATCTTTTCGTCGGCGAGCGGACGCGTCATCAGCTCGATCCAGTCGGGACGGGCCGTGCAATCGGAGTCGGTAAAAAGGACGATGTCGCCCCCCGCCTTTTCCACCCCCAGGTTGCGGGCCTTCGCCGGCCCCTGGTTTTTCTGGTAGAAGTATCGGACGGGTAATCGGCTTACCAGCTCTTTGGTTCGGTCGATGGAGCCGTCGTCTACGACAACGATCTCGTAGTCGGACGCGGGAATGGTCTGGTCCAGCAGCGATTTCAGGCAGGTCTCGATGGTCCTTTCGCCGTTGTATACGGGAACGACAACGGAGATCATCGTTTGTGTTCCATTCTCCAAGCTGATTTCTCTGGCGACGGCGGTTAGTCTTTGAAGGAGCCGCGGAACAGGTATCTGAAAAAGGTCCGGGCCGCCTTCAATGTCCTGGGGATTTCCTCGGGCCGCGTGATTACCTGCTTGAGCTTATATGCCAGATAGCGGGGTCTCAGGTAGAACTCCTTGCGGGCCCGGTCGCAGAATTCGACGATCTCGCGCGGTGTCAGCGTTTCGGTGCGGACCACGCAGTTGTGGAGGCCCTCTTCGGTCAGCCAGTCCCTGTAGGTCTTGGCCGTAATCATTCCGGATTCGACAAACCGGTCGTATGCCGTCGTGCCCGGGTATGTCATGAGCGGGTAGAATTGCGCCGTGTCGGGCGTGAGACGCTTCGCCATGCGCAGCGTTTCTTCCATCGTCTCTTCGGTATCGCCGGGAAGGCCCGCCATGAAGCACCCATGGACCAGTATTCCCGCTTTTTTTGCGTCGGCAACGAACTGCTCCATCTTGGCCGTGTCTGCTCCTTTGCGGATGTCGTCGAGAATCTCCTGGCTTCCACTCTCGAATCCGACGCAGATGGTGCGGCATCCGGATCGCTTCATTATTCTCAGGCTCTCATAGTCCATGTCGGCGCGGCAGTTCGCCGTCCATGAAATCTTCAGCCCGCTGTCGATGATCGCCTGGCACAGCTCGCGGCACCGGGTCCGATTGGTGGTCAGGGTGTCGTCCTCGAAAAAGATGCCCTTCATCTCGGGGAAAGCCCCAACGATGTACTCGAGTTCTTTAACGACGTCGTTAGCCGACCGGTATCGGAGCTTGCGTCCGGAGAACGTTTGCGGATACACGCAGAAGCTGCATCCGTAGGCGCATCCCCGGCTGGTGATCAGCGTGACCATCGGGTACAGGGCGTTCGGGTTGAAATAATTTTTGACATTCAGGAACCGCTTGTAAATCTTGCTGACGTGGGGTATCTGATCCAGATCTTCTAGCAGGGGGGCATCGGGGTTCGAGATGATTTCCCCGTTCTTGCGATAAGTTACCCCTGCGACTTTGCCCACGTCGTCGCCGTTTTCGAGCGCAGCGGAGACATCGGCGAGGATGATCTCAAATTCCTTCCGGGCCACGGCGTCTATGTCGGGCCCAAGCTCGAGCGATTCCTCGGGAAGGGCCGACACGTGCGTTCCCACAAGGACAGTGAAGGGACCGCCGAGAGAACTCTTGAGTTTTCCGGCAATATCGACATCATTGTAAATACTTGGAGTGCTTGTACTTACTACGAGCATGTCGGGCTTGAGTGCCCGTGCTCTCCCCAGAATCTCGTCGAGGTCGAGGTCGTCGGCCGGCGCATCCAGCAGGAGTATCTCGTTGCCCATCTTCTCCAAGTACGCCGCCCCGTAGGACAGCCACATCGGGTAGTAGAGCGTTCCACTTTTTGTCACGGCCGGACTTCGCTGTTCTCTGGAATATTTTGGGAAAAAGGGGGGATTAAGCAGCAGAACTTTCATATTGATAAAGTTTTCACTTGGCGGCACTCATTTGGCGCGTTGAAGTTATCTAATTATAAATGGACAATCACAGCGAGTGGGTGCAAGCCACATATTCTTAAGTCTTCAACTAATGTTAGCACGGCCTTTTTGGAAAAGTCAAATCCAGTCCGTCATGGCCCGGGATGGGACGTTTCCTGTTCGGCAGGCTCGCTTTTTCTTTGCGTTCTGTCTGAAAGCGCGTATTTTCGCGGCCTGTGACGCGGCCTCAGGTTGACTTTTCCTCGGTGGTCTGCGATAATTTCACAAACTATATCCGACAATTTTTCTCGCAATGGAAGAAGCCTTTGGGGACGCATGCGGCACGGGCGTCACCATTCTTTTTCAGCTTGGGTGGAGCGAGAGTTTTTTCATTTGTATCAGGATCCTCCTAAGGATCGCATCTTTCATCAGCGGGATGGAGTTTTTTTTAGGGTTCGCATGGCTAGAAAGATATTCGGGATAGGCCTCGACGGCGCGACTTTTGATCTCATTGATCCGTGGATAGAACAGGGGGAACTCCCTGTATTGGCCTCGCTCCTACAGTGCGGTGTCCGCGGAAAACTCAAATCCACGGTTCCCCCCATGAGCCCTCAGGCATGGACTTCGTTCATGACCGGCAAAAATCCCGGCAAGCACGGTATTTACGATTTTATTCAATGTAAGCCCAACAGCTATGATCTGTTTTTCTGCAACGCAGCCACGAGAAAGGCCAAGAGCCTGTGGAAAATCTTGAGCGAGGCCGATAAGGCTGTCGGAGCCATCAATGTGCCGATGACCTACCCGCCTGAGCCCGTGAACGGCTTTATCGTCTCCGGCATGGAGGCGCCCGGCGTCCACAGCGAGTTCACGTATCCGCCGGATCTGTACAAAGAGATGAAAAAGGCCCTGGGCGAGTACGATATGCACGGCGACTATTGGACCCGCGCGGCCCCCGAGGAATACCTTGACAGGGTCATGAAAACCATCGACAACCAATCCGATGCCATCAAATACCTCATGAAACGTGGGGATTGGGACCTGTTTTTCGCCGTATTCGGGTCCACCGACCGCGTGCAGCACTTCTTCTGGAAGTTCATCGACCCGACCCATCCGTGCCACGATCCCGGGGCGAACAAGGTCCTCAAGGACTCCGTCCTCGGCGTCTATAGGAAAATAGACGTCCACATCGGCGAATACCTGGAGATGCTCCCTCAAGATACCACGATCTTCATCATGTCCGATCACGGGGCGGGTCCCTTCCACAAGATTGTTTACCTCGACAAGTGGCTGAGACAGCAGGGGTATCTTAAATACAGAGATTCCATCGAAGGGCCGTCGGTCAGCAGGATGATCTTCGGGGCGTCACGCAGAGCCTACGTGGGACTGCGGAAGTTTCTGCCGCGCACCGTCAAGGACGTTCTGAAAAGCGCCATGCCGGAGATGCGGAGGAAAATCGAGTCGCACCTCATAATGGCTCCCATCGATTGGGAGAGGACCGACGCTTTCTATGTCGGCATCGAGTCTACACGGATATTCATAAATCAAAAGGGCCGCTTTCCGCAAGGGAAGATCGAGCCCGGCCCCGAGTGCGAGCGGCTTCGCGACGAGATAATCGCAAAGCTGAAAGAACTCAAAGACCCGGATACCGGGGAGCCCGTGGTCGAGCACGCGTATAAAGGCGAGGAGATATATTGGGGAAACTCCATATCCGGCGCGCCGGACATCCTCGTGCTGTGGAAGGATGACCAGTATATTACCCGCAAGAGCTACGGGATCGAAGGAGATAGCGACTCCGACGCCGTGATAGACGACAACCTTCGCTTCGGAGAAATCGGCGAACTCATGAGCCTGGAACAAACGGGCACGCATCGCCCTTACGGCATTTTCAATATTCAGGGGGAAGGGATCAGGAAAGAGTGCGAGCTTGAGGGCGCGGAGATAATCGACCTCGCTCCCACGCTTCTGTATCTTCTGGGTCTGCCGGTCCCATCCGACATGGACGGCAAGGTGCTGGAAGACGCAATCACACCCGGATATCTTTCGGCCCATCCCATTAGAAAAACCGAGGCCGACGGAACCGAAGGTGGGGGACCGGGCGAATCCGAGTACTCCGAGGAAGACGCGAAGCAAATCGAGGAACGCTTGCGAGGTCTGGGCTATATAGAGTAAATGATCTGGTGACAAACACATCTGACAGAGAAAAGGTTTTCGTCGTTGGGCTGGACGGAGCGACCAACGACCTCATCAGGCCTTGGGTCGAGCAGGGGCATCTGCCCACACTCGGCGGGTTAATGCGGCAAGGCGTGCACGGGGACCTCACCAGCACCATCCATCCGTTGACCGCCACGGCATGGACCTCTTTTATGACGGGGAAGAATCCGGGCAAGCACGGCGTGTTCGATTTCGTCATGCGCAAGGGCAATGGATACGACATGCGGCTGGTCGACTCGAAGGTGCGCGACCAGAACACCCTGTGGAAAATCCTCAGCGAAGAGGATTTTCGCGTCGGCGTCATGAACATTCCCCTGAATTATCCTCCCCAGGAGGTCAATGGCTGGCTCATCAGTTGGATGGACGCGCCCGGAACCGACGGCGTCTTCACCTATCCCGAAGGTCTGGGCGA
>CBFDAY010000224.1:0-5177 GCA_965602895.1 uncultured bacterium | reverse complement strand
ATTTGAAGTCCAGTGCGCACACCAGCACGCCTACCTTCCCATTCAATCGCAACGTCACTATATCAGAGAGCTTATGAATTTCCAACATTTTCTTTCTTGGCGGGCGCGCGCGGCTCCCCAATCGCACCCGCTCGGTATGCCCTTTAAGGGACCCCTCCCCCCCCTTATTTGTCCGGCCAAAATGCGATCGGCGCAATCATTTACCTGCTCCCGCAGATTTCTCTTGACGTACCGTGTCATTTTTCAATATTATATGAGCAGCATTTCCGCGTTCTTCCGACGCCAAGAAGGACCGACCCCGACTCCATCGGTTGCCCCGTCGGCTCCCGTTTGGGAAAGCGGGGCGTTTGAGGGTTGCAATTTGCTCCGCATACCCCTGCGCCGGCAGCCTTCTTTCGGTCGAGTCAAGAAAATTTGATGGGAATGGAGGAGAGAAAATGGCAGGTATTGTATCTTACGGAGGTTACATCCCGAAGCTGAGGCTGTCGCGGATGGGGATCTTCCAGAGTATGGGATGGTTCGCCCCTGCGACCATGGCTGTTGCCGGGGGTGAGAGGTCGATGTGCAACTGGGATGAGGACAGCCTGACGATGTCGGTTGCGGCGGCACGCGACTGCATGGTGGGCATGGACAAGGACAAGCTCGACGCGCTTTATCTTTGCTCGACGACACTCCCGTTTGCCGACCGCCAGAATGCGGGCATCATTTCCGAGGCGCTCAACCTCAAGGACGGTATGCTAACGGCCGACCTGACGGCTTCGCAAAAGGTCGCGACGACGGGCGTGGTAACAGCGCTGGACGCGATAAAGGGCGGCGAGAAGGATTCGATCCTGGTTGTCGCGGCCGACCAGCGCCAGACCAAGTCGGCGTACTTTCACGAGATGTGGTTCGGCGACGGCGCCGCCGCTTTGCTTTTGGGAAACGAAAATGTCATAGCCGAATGCCTTGGCTCCCAGTCCATCTCGGTGGATTTCGTGGACCATTATCGCGGCGCGACACACACGTACGACTACAACTGGGAAGAGCGTTGGGTCCGCGACGAGGGCTATTCGAAGATAATCCCCAAGATCGTGACCGGACTGATGGAAAAGTGCAAGGTGTCGGCCGATGACATCAGCAAGTTTATCTTCCCGTGCTTCTTCAAGCGCGAGCATCGCGGCATCGCCAAGAAGCTTGGGCTCGCCGGAGCGCTCGTGGATAACATGCACGACATCTGCGGCGAGACGGGCGCGGCGCATCCGCTCGTGATGCTCGTTCAAGCACTCGAAGAGGCGCAACCGGGCGACAAGATTCTGGTCTGCAGCTTCGGGCAGGGTTCCGGTGCGCTCCTTTTTGAGGTGACCGACAACATCAAGAACCTGCCCGCGCGCATGGGCATCAGCGGCTCCCTCGCGAACAAGAAGGAGGTCATGGAATATCCGAAGTTCCTCAAGTTCCGCGACCTGCTCGACACCGAGATGGGCATCCGCGCCGAGGCTCCCACGCAGACTGCGATGACGACCCTCTACAGAAAGCGCAAGTTCATCCTCGGCTTCATCGGTGGCGAGTGCCAGAAATGCGGCACGCGCCAGATTCCGAGCCAGGACGTCTGCGTCAACCCCGACTGCGGATCCATCAAGTCGCAAGAGCCGGTCGAGTTTGCCGACACACCGGCCATCATTATGACGTTCACGGCCGATATGCTTTCGGTCTCGGTCGATCCGCCGAACATCTACGGCATGGTTCAGTTCGAGAGCGGCGGCCGGATCCTGGCCGACTTCTCGGATTGCGAACTCAGCGACGTGGCCGTGGGAAAACCCGTGAAGATGGCGTTCCGCAAGAGACTGCACGACAAAGAGCGCGGCTTCCACGGATACTTCTGGAAAGCGATCCCCGCAGCGGAAGCATAGAGGAGGAACAGAAAATGGCTAGTGGAATCAAAGATAAAGTTGCGATCATCGGAATGGGTTGCTCCAGGTTCGGCGAGCGCTGGGACGTGGGCGCCGAAGAGCTGATGGTCGAGGCGTTCACCGAATGCATGGAGGACGCCGGCATCGAGAAAAAAGATATCGAGGCCGCGTGGTTGGGAACTTGCATGGACGAGGTCAACGTCGGAAAGAGCGCTCTTCCTCTCTCTATGACCCTGCGACTGGACAAAATTCCCGTGACACGCGTCGAGAACTTCTGCGCCAGCGGCACCGAATCGCTGCGCGGCGCGGTGTACGCCGTCGCCTCGGGCGCGTACGACATGTGTCTGGCAATGGGCGTCGAGAAACTGAAGGATACCGGCTACGGCGGTCTCCCGGGCGGCGGTTCGGCCTCCGGCTCGCTGAACTGGCTGTGGCTGCCGTCGCTGACGGCGCCGGGCTCGTTCGCGCAGCTGGCGAGCGCGTATGCCGCCAAATACAAGATTCCCGACGACGAGCTGAAGCTGGCGCTGGCGCACGTGTCCGCGAAGAGCCACGCCAACGGCGTCAAAAACCCGAAGGCGCACCTTCGGAAGGCTGTCACGGTCGAGCAGATCTTGGGGGCGCCGATCATCGCGCATCCGCTCGGACTGTTCGACTGCTGCGGCGTGAGCGACGGCGCGGCATGCGCAATCGTGACAACTCCCGAGATCGCAAAGAAGCTTGGCAAGAAAGACTTTGTCACCGTCAAGGCGGTGGCGCTTGCCCTTAGCAGCGGCGAGGAGCTGGCGTTCAACGAGTGGGACGGCGACCACTTTCTCACCACCGAGAAAGCCAGCCTCAAGGCGTACGAAGAGGCGGGAATCAAGAACCCGCGCGAAGAGATCTCGATGATGGAAGTGCACGATTGCTTCTCCATCACCGAGTTCGTAACGATGGAGGACCTGCACATCTCGCCCAAGGGCGGCGCGCTCAAGGACGTGATGGACGGCTTTTACAACATCGACGGCGGTGTGCCCTGCCAGGTCGACGGCGGCCTGAAATGCTTCGGGCATCCGATCGGCGCGTCGGGAATCCGCATGATATACGAGATGTACCTGCAGCTGCACGGCCGAGCGGAAGAGCGCCAGCTCGAAGACCCGAAGCTGGGCCTCACGCACAACCTCGGCGGCTTCCCGTTCATGAACGTGTGCAGCATCGCCATTGTCGGAAAGTACGAAGGCTGATCCTTGAAGGGGACTGTCCCAAGAATTTCGGATTCGCGTCAGCGAATCGAAGATTCGGGATTGTCTCCGATGAAAGGGAACGCTGTTGAATGGAAAAGGGTGGCGGGCATCTGCCCGCCACTTTTTTTTGAGTCGAGGACAAGCTTCGCGGGAATGACAGAGTATGGCGCCACGGCAAATGTCAAATGAGTGTTAATTCGTATATCTGCCGGATTGAGCGACACCTTTCGGAAGACGAGATGAGAAGGCCCTGAGGTTGTCGGCCAGGCGATCCATCTCCAACGGGTCAACGGCGTAGAATACTACTCTATCGTCACCGCACGCCACATTGTTTGAGATTGTCCATTCTCCGACATTGATCCAACTCGGCGGTATGAACCACTCGTCGTAAACGATTCCAATCTTGACGTCCATTGCCTTCGCAATTTCATGCACCGTGTGCGGACTGTAGTATTCGCCCCTCTTTGCTCTCGCGACTTCCATGCTGGTTAATCCCCAAATATCCAGACAGTCGATGTCGGCCAGATAGTTAATGGCGCCGATATCGCGGGCGGCAACCGCTTTGCCCGGGTAGAATTCTCTCAGAAACAAACCCATCTGATATTGCTGTTCGAAGATATTTGTCGAGGCCTGAGGCGTCTTTGCTAAAGCCATAACCGCCCGGCGCGCAAACGGGGGCATGACGATCAGTATGATAAGCGCCAGCGCAACGAGCTTCGGCAGCATGCGAATATCTGTCTTGAGCGGGGATCTGTCGGGCGAATACCTGTCTATTGCGAGAGCTATGACGAATATCCCCAGCGCGACGAGATATGCGATGTATCTGTCAAAATACATGTGAAATATTCCGGGCAGAGTGCCTGCCGCAAATTGCATGTGCAAAAGAGCGGTCCCCGCAAAGATGGAAATCATTACGGTCGCCTCGTCCCGCGACCCTTTCTGCCTGTCGTACTTCAGAAAGAAGACGATCAAGGCTGCCAGAATCAGGGACAGAATTACGAAGTTGGATGCCATTTGCCTGTAGGCAGAGTAGCCGAGGGCATTCAAAATGCCGTGAAAAGAGGATAAATCGGGCATATTGCCCTTCAAAAGAACCGAGTTGGGAAGAAAATACCATCCCTTCCAAATGGATATTAATCCATATCCTAATACAGGAAGAATGCCTGCGCCGCCCACGAGCAGAGATTCTTTGAGCCTTCGCCGAAGGACAAACAGGGCACAGACAACGGCAATCAGAAAAAGGCCTTCATAACGAACTGCGGTCACGAGAGGCGCCAGCGCGTACAATAGCCGGCCTCCGCGGGGGAAAGCCTGTTCGCTCGAAAGATTCTCGGCGGAAAAATAGACAAAAAGCATTGCGATCAGTGTGTGCAGCGTATGCTCCTGTCCGCTGAATACCAGCGAAGGCAATGGGGTAAAAAAGATTATCGAGAGCAGGACCGTGAAAATGACTGCCGGACGCGCTCCATGTCTCCCCAAAAGGAGATGGGCCGCAACCAGCAGAAGTGTTCCGAAAACGAGGTTGAGTATAAACGGGCTAAGCTCATTTATTCCAAAAAGAATATATGTCAGAGACAGCAGCAATGTCCAAAGCGGCGATGAAGAGGACGACGTGAATCCCTCCTTGCCGACACCCCATACGCCATGCTGCGCGAAGTTTTTTGCCATGGCCATGTGGATATAGGGATCATCGAGTGTATAGACGAGGTGTCCATCGTTTCCCCCGACGGAAAAAAAAAGCAACACGGCCAGCGTCGCCCAGAATATTCCTGTCGCCGCAATCAGCGGCCAATGCTTCTTGACTATGCCGGTCACGAATACTCCTTTTCGGAAATCAACGATGCGGGCCACATCGATCTTGGAAGCCCAATGCGCCGAAATACGCTGAAATTGTATATGCTTCCACACACCGTGTCAAGGAACAGAGAGGCGGCAGTTGCGGCGAGACTTTTGCTTTGGCCGCGCTAATTTCGTATAATAGAGCCTGCCAGGGGGCATTTGGAGGAGCGATATTCCTTCGCGCAATTCCTTGTGCCGACAAATGGACTGGCGACCTGAGGGGACC
>CBFDAY010000223.1:0-5190 GCA_965602895.1 uncultured bacterium | reverse complement strand
TACCGCTCTTTGAAAATGGGGGAGGGCCTTTTTATGAGGCCTCTTCCTCCAGGATTCCAAGCTCTTCCAGTTTGCCGACCAGTTTTTCTTTGAGAACGGGCTTGACTATGTAGGCGTCACAGCGTCCCTGGCCCGCCTTTGTAACGTTATCACGATCGGCAAGGGCCGTTGTCATGATAACCTTAGCCGAGTCCGGCTCCTTGACACCCCAAGATTGTTCCATTGCGCGAATTGTCTTCAATACACCATGCCCGTCCATATCAGGCAGCATAATGTCCAGGCAGACCAGATCATAAGGCTGCTTTTCTTGCATCGCGCAACGAAAGGATTCGACGGCCTCTTCTCCGTTTGACGCCACATGGGCTTCGCCGTACACCGCGAGGAGCTGCTGCAATAGCGAGCGACTCGTCTCATCATCTTCCACTATCAGTGCTTTCATCATGCGTCTCTCTCCCCATATGGCGTCAAAGTGTTTTGGACTCCCGGGATTGAGAATCAGACAATATCTTCGGTCTCTGCCTTAGATTCGTGGCATAATGATGCGCCAAAGATTCGGCGCCTGCGATTCATCTCTATTGAGTATACACCATTGAATTCCAAATTACCAAAAAAACGGTCAATGGCTCCAGGCCGAATTCAGGAGGGAAAACGCGGAAATCCGGGGTCAGGCCCCCCCCTTTTCAAAAGGGCGGCAATGCATTGACGGTGCTACCGGCGCTCGGCGGCTTTCCCGAAGCGGATCAGCCCCACATGCAACAGGGCGGGCACCAGGAGCAGGTCGGCGAGCAGGGCGACGACCAGACACATGGGCAGGAGCGTGCCCATCATTCGGGTGGTGTAGTAGTCGCTCAGCGCGAATGGCGAGAAGCCGGCCACCAGGATGACGGTCGTCATCACGATGGCCCTGCCGGCGAAGTCGAAAGTGCGGCGAATCGCGGTCGCCGTGTCCGGGCTGCGGGCCTTTTCGATGCGGTAGCGAACCAGAAAGTGGATGGTGTCGTCTACTCCGATGCCGATGGCAATAATGGCCAGGATGAGCGTGTCGGAGTCCACGTAGTCCCAGGCTCCGCCAAGGTACCCCCCCAGCGCCAGCAGGGGGAGAACGTTGGGGATCATTGACCACAGCCCGGCCCGGGATGAGCGCAGGGCCAGCATCATCATAAATGTGATGGTGAGCAGGGAGAGCAGAAGGCCGTTGCGCTGGCCCGCCAGTATCTCGTCCAGCCAGTCGCCGAGCAGGAAGGTCAGCCCCGACGGCTCCGCAGTCGCCGACTCGCCCAGGATCTGCTCGGCCAGGGCCACCGCTTCCGCCGCCACCGAGGCGCTTGCGCGAAACCCCTCATCGTTGAGCCGCAGCGTGATACGCATTTTGCGCCGATCGAAGTCGATCAGCCTGTCGAGATCGCGGCCGCCTCCCAGCTCGAACAGCAGCAGGTACTGGGCTATGGCCTGGCGCGTGGCGGGCAGCGGCCCGGCATCGTCTATTTCTACGGTAAGCTCGTCGTGGATTTCGCGAACCAAATTGACGAGCGAAAAGGCGGTGTCCACCCTCGGCAGCTCGGTCATGGTATCCTGGAATCCGGCGATGCGTCCGAAAATCTCCGGATCGTAGAGGCCGTCCGTCTCCGGAACCTCCACGTAAATGTCCAGGCCGGTGGTCCCGGCGAAGCGCTCCTCGAACCACGACAGGTCCCGGCGGATCGGGTTGTCCTCACCGAACCGCTTGGCGAAGTCGGCCTCGATCTCGAGTTGGGTCAGACCCAGCAGGGCCAGCAGGAGAACCAATCCGAAGCCGGCGACTATCGTCCAGGCCCGTCTGGCGGCCAGCCGCTCGGCTCCTGCCAGCAGCCGGTCCAGCCAGTCGTGTACCCGGGAGGTCGGCCCCTTGCGCAGAGGTTTCGGCTCCGGCATCAATGAGAAAAAAATCGGCGCCATCGTCATGGCGATCAGCAGCGCGCTCGCCACACCGAAGCCGAGGATCAGGCCCAGGCTGCGAAAGACGGGGGTCGGAACCAGGGACAGACAGACGAAGCCCACAAAGGTCGTCAGCGAAGTGAAGAAGCAGGCCTTGCCGACGTCTTCGGCGGAGTTGAGGATGGCCTGCCGCTTGCCGATCCCCCGGCTTAGCTCCAGGAGGTAGGCGGAACACAGGTGGACGACGTCGGAGAACCCCACGATAATGATCAGGGCGGGGACGGTCGCCATCAGAACATTGACCTCGCGGTCGAGCTGGACGGCGAAGCCCATCGTCCAGATCACGGCCACCAGCGAGGCCACCATCGAGATGACCGCCGGCCAAAGCCTGCGAAACATCAGCCACACGGTCAGCAGAAGGATTATCGCGACGAACGGAAAGATCGTTTTGAGGTTGTAATAAGTCTGGTCCACCACCTCGGCGATTGTGACCAGAAATCCCGCCTTGTGTATCTCGGAAAGGGCAAAGCCTTCTTCCTCGAAGATCCGGAGCACCTCATGGATGATCTCCGGCCCGCGTTCGGCCGGCAAGTCGCGCTGCACCTCCGGGTCTATCTCGGGAAGAACCGCCATGCATCGACCATCGGTGGAGATGACCAGACCGCCCGCAAGCGAATCGTCTCGGAGGGCCAGGATCAGGTCGGGAATCCGAGAGGGGTTCTCGATCGCCTCGTCGGCGTAGTTCGAGACATACAACGTCCCGTCTTTACCCTCGAGTTTTTGCGCGTCGAGAATGCTGTAGACCCGACCGATGTCGTCCATCCCCTCGATCCGGTCCAGCACCCGCCGCAGCCGCGCCTGCTGCTCTTCCTCCAGCAGGCGGGGAGACTCGAAGGCAAAGATGTTGACCTCCTCGGTGCCGAACTCTTTCAGCCGCTCGAGGTAGGCCTCATAGGCGGGGCTCTCACCGAAGAAAAGTTTATCCATCGAGGAGGCTACGATGGCGCGGGACACGCTCATCAGCGACAGCGCCGTCAAAGCGACGAAGATTGCTCCAACCATGAGGCGGTGGCGGAGGACGAAGCGGAAGTATGCGCTCATCTATTGCACGATCCCCGACATCAAGAATCCCCTTCTTCTTTTATTGTTCAGGCATTCTCCAGAATGACGCCCACTATAATGTGTTCCTGGTTTCGCTGTCAAGCAGCCTGTTGAATAGGCTTCGCCGATTGGAAAAGGAGGGTTGAGAGGAATCAGGGAGACGATTCCGGATCCGAAGAAACGCAGGCCGCGCATCACCGGCCGGGAAAAGCGGCGCTTTATGAAGAGGTGGATATGACGTCGTTGAGGGCTTTTCAGCTGAAAGACGGGTTTATTTGCCCGTCATCACCTTGCGGGACTTCGCGGAAAGCTTGGCGTCTTCAGCCTCTTCGAGTTTTTCATCGACGAGTTCGCGGCGGATTTCGACGCCGTGATACAGGAAAGACCTCTGTATGAAGTCGAACTGCTTTTCGATGGCATTGCGCGTGTAACGATATCCGTGCACGAGCGCGAGGTCCATGAGTTTGCGCGAGGCGTTGAGGGGGTTATGGAACATCGTCGGATCGGTCGGGTCGGGCTCGATCAGGATCGTTGTCACCATGGGGTGGTCCGCCTTGTAGCGCTCTATCTTGCGCAGCAGGACCTGGTGCAAAACGCTCCTGTATGACTGCTCGAGAATCCCCAGCGGCCCCAGGTTTTTCAAAAGGCCCGGCTTTTTGCTGATGAACGGCACGAGCGGATTGACGCAGATGATGAGGTCGGCCCCGTGCTCGATGGCCACGTCGAGGTTTGCGGCGTTGCAGATTGCGCCGTCGACGTAGTCGCGGCCGTCGATCCGGGAGGGGCTGTACGTTATCGGAAGCGCTATGGAGGCGCTGACCGCCTGCGATATGGGGATATCCATATCGCCTTCCTCTCCGAATACGCGTCGCTCGGTGGTGTCGAGGTCGGTGGCGATCAAGTACAACTCCTTGCCCCTTTCCCTCAGCTCCTCGAAACTGTTTGTGCCCTGGGCCTCAGCGAGCACGGTTTCGAGAAAGTGAGTGATCCGTTTCGTCGAAAGGAGGCTGCTGGCAAAGAAGCTGGACAGAAAGAACGGGATGTCCTTGTTGGGCTCACCCCATAATTTGGATACGCCGCGATAGAGGTTGGGCATGAACGAGGCCGCCTTGGACAGAATCTCGGAGAAGTTGGGATAATAGACCTGCGCCCATTCGATCCCGCGGCGCTCGAGCATCATCCTGAAGGGAATCTGGTTCGCGGCGCACGTCGCCACGAAGGCGCCGGCGCTGATGCCGATGTAAATGTCAAAGTCGTGGATTCCGAAATCATAAAGCGCCCTGACCGCGCCGAACTCCATGAATCCGCCGAGGACGCCGCCGGCCTCGAGCAGCAATGCCGTTTTGCCTCTTCCCAGCCTCGGCGCCAGCAGCATATCGGCAAACTTGTAGGTCGACTCGATCTTGTCGCAATAGAAGTCAACGCCGCCGACGCGTCCCCAAGTATACGGTTCCACCGAGGGGTCATCGTTAATGAGCGCGATGCGCCCGCTGTAGACGCGCCTTAGCTTCTTGAGGTGAGGCATTATGGCCGCGGCCTTCTCGCCGGGGCAGTTCAGGAGGATTCCGTTCAGGTAGTAGGTGAGGAATTCGTGGGCCGATTCGATATCGCGGCAGCTCATCATCTCCAATTTACCGCCGCGCTTTTTGACCTGCTCGCGCAACACTTTTTTGACCTGCGAGAGTGCGCGCGGTTTCTCGCCCACGATCAGCACCCGCGCCACGCCATTCATGCTCTGCCGACGTTTTTGAGCATCCATGATTTCTCCCCGGCACGTACAGGATTGCCCTTTTACAGACTTTCATATATTACCATGAAAGCCCGGGGCCTGTAAAGGCGCATATCCGGGAAGCAACGGGGGTGGATTGTTGGAAAAGCCGGACCGGATATGCAGGAAATCCCGTCGGAGACCTTCTTGAGGCTGTGCGTATTTTGATATCGCCGTTTGCGGCTGGAAGTCTGTTTGGGTAAAGGCCGAATGAATACAAAATTCCCACCGTAAGAGCATGGCGCGAACGGGGGGCGGCGCATATGCTGCGCCTATTCTGAAGCCTCGGAGTGCGCGAGGAACACACGTTTTTGCGCCTGACGCGGCGCTTTCCTCATGCATGCTCTCGCATGCAAGCAGGGCGCCTGCCTTCCGAAGTGTGAGGTCGAGGCAGAGCGCGGCCCGAG
>CBFDAY010000222.1:0-5210 GCA_965602895.1 uncultured bacterium | reverse complement strand
CACTTCCATAGTCGTCACGCACGACCTGATTTGCGCGAGCAAAGTAGCCGACAGGCTCGCGCTGCTGCACGCCGGCAGGTTCCTGTTCATCGGCACGATGGAGGAATTGCGCCGGAGCGAAGACGAGTACGTCCGCGAGTTCCTCGAGGCCAGCTCGCTCAGGCGCTGACGGCAAGCGCTGAAGGAGCCGCGATGCAGCTCGACATTTGCGTTACTCGGGCAGAGAGGCCCAATGAGAGATTATTGCGGGTAAAAGCAGGAGGCCGAAGTCTATGCCAAAGAGAAAAGGGAGCACGGAAACTATCGTCGGGATTTTCGTGCTGGTGTCGCTCGCGCTGCTCCTTGCGGTCGTCATCCTTATCGGCAGGCGGCAGAGCATATTCGAGAAGCGCTACACCATAACCGGCGAGTTCGATTCGGTGGCCGGGCTGCAGAGCGGCGCCGAGGTGCATCTGGCGGGCATCAACATCGGATACGTCCAAGACATCCAATTCAGCCCGAACAACAGGGTAGTGGTGACCATGAGCGTAAGCAGGAGCCAGGCGGAAAGGATCCGCGAGGATTCGGTGGCCTCCATAAAAACGATGGGGCTGATGGGAGACCGTTACGTCGAGATCACGGTCGGCACGGAAGGCGCGCCGGTTATCGAGCCCGGCGGCTTGATCCGCACGGCCGAGCTTTTCGAGTTCGGCGAAATGCTCGAGGAAGCGAGGCCGACCCTGCAGAATCTTGAGAACGCTATCAGGAATATATCGATACTGACCGACGAACTCGCCGACCCGGCCGGCGAGGTGGGGACGATCCTGGAGAACATCAAGGTACTGACGACCGATGCGCGCGAGGGAAAGGGCACAATGGGCGCGCTGCTCACGCGTGACGATATTTACCAGAAAGCCGAAAAAGTCCTTGACACGACGCAGGAGACCGTCGAGAACTTCAGGGATGTCTCGGACATCGCGAAAGAGGCCTCGGCCGAGCTGCCCGATATCGTCGGCGACGTCAAGTCCTCGGTCGTTCGGATTGACGAGTTTTCCGAAAAGGCGACCCAAGCCATCGCGGGAGTTGTCGACATGACAGACTCGGGGCGCGAGATGATGGAGGATGCGCGGGTGATCGCGTCGAACCTGAGGTCGGCCTCGGAGGACATCAGGCACGCGACCCCGCAGTTGGCGCCCCTTATTGTTTCGGCCGAGGAAGGCGTGGACGAAGCGAGAGAGGTAGTGGACGCAGCAAAGCGGAACTGGCTCATTCGGGGTTACTTCGAGCCGACTGTCCCCGACAAGCCCATAGCAGTGAGCGGTCGAGACGTCGCTCAGCCGGAGGTGACCCAGTGAAGAGAAAAAGCGCTCAATCCGGCAAAAAGGAAGCAGCCCGTGAACTCCTCCGCCTTACACGGTTGGTTCTTGGCTGCATAAACTCGCGCAATAATTCTCCTCCTGTAAAATCCCCCCATCCCCCCTTTGGAAAAGGGGGACAGAGGGGAATTTCAGGCGCTTTTGCTTCCAGACATTATTACGCATTTCTTCGCAACCGAACACTGATTCTCGCCGCATGCGTCTGCGCCTTGCTTTTTGGCGCATGCGCAAGCACGATCTCTCCGCCTGCGCGGACCGACCGCGCGGAAGAGCTTCTTCGCAGCGGAATGGATCGATACCATAAGGGCGACTACGTCGGCGCCGAAGAGAAATTCAACGTTGCGCTCCGCACGAGCGCTTCGGTGGACTACCAGAAAGGCGTCGCCGAATCGCTCAATAACATCGCCTCGGTCCAGTTGAGGCAGGGAAACCACCGGGATGCGCTCGCCAATTACGAAGGCGCGCTCGCGATCTATCGATCTTTGGACAACCCGGAGGGAATCGCCACGGCCCTGCTGAACAAGGGCTCGGTTTACTCGGCCATGCGGGATAACGAGGCGGCCATGAGATACTACGAAATGGCCCTCGAAACCGCCCGCGCGGAGAAGCTGAAAACGCTCGAAGCCAAGGCATTGAACAACCTCGGCCTGTTGATGAAGGAAACGGGAGACCTGAATAGGGCGCGTGAGCTGTACGAGACCTCGCTCGCGATTAACCGGCGCGAGAAGAACCTTGCAGCCACGGCCGACAACTTGAGCAATCTTGGAACGCTCTCGCTGCAGGAGGGAGACGCCGACACGGCCACAGGCTTTTACAACGACGCCCTCGATATAGACAAAGAGCTTGAGATTCCCGAGGCAATAGCGCTCGACCTATTCAACATCGGCTCTGCCCATCACGCCGGAGGCGACTATTCCGCCGCGCTGGATTACTACGGCCGCGCCCTCGCGATATTCGATTTCACCGCAAACCTGCCGCGAATCGCCGAGACTCTCTATGGTATCGGACTTGCCAGCGAGGGGGCCGGCAACAGGCAAAGGGCGAAGGAGAGCTTCGAATCCGCGCTCGAGGTGGCGGAGTCCGCCAAAATGGAGGCGCTGACCGAAAAGGCGCGCGCCGGACTGGGCCGACTTTCCGCGACAGGCGGCGCTGCCCTCTCGGAGTGATCCGTGAAAGAGCGCGGGCCGGGTAAAACAGAGCCACCGACGCGAACGGCCGTGGCGCAATGATATACATTCCTTAAAATCCCCCTTGCCCCTTTGGGAAAGGGGGATTCTTCACCTTCTCTTTGGACAAGGGGAGCATTCAGCTTCCATTTGGAAAAGGAGGTTTTTTCCCTCCCCCCTTGGGAAAGGGGGATCGAGAGGGATTCAAGACAGCGACTTATACAGCTCGGACTTCTGCAATTTGATATTAAAGCGGGTAGAACGTGAACTCGCAGTAACCTTCTTCGGGCAGTTTGGCGCTGTGGATTATCCGCATTTTTGTCGACGTCGCGCGTGCGGCCTCGATGAAGCCGCCGATGCAACTCGCGCCGCAGGGCAGGCCTTCCAGCTTTATCCCCGCCTCGGTCAGCGCCTTGTTCATCGAGCAGGAATACTCCTGGATGCGCATTTCCTTTGTCGTCGCCATGGTGATGTTCCACTTGTCCTGCGGTCGCAACGCGAGAACGGATAGTTCCACGTAACGCTCGACCCGGTGGGGAAAACTGACGCCGGTCTGTTTCGCGACTATCTCAATCATCTCGCCGGTTCGGTCCAGGTATTGCCCGCTGGCGAGTTCGAAGACTTTTTTCATCACGGCTTGGCCGAACTTGTTGTAAACAATCCGCGCCTCATCTTCCGATTTATCGCGCAGGTCGTCGGCCAATTGCTGAAAGCTGAACGAAGAGGAGACCTCTTCGGCCATTTGGCGCGGCATGTCAAACTCGCGCTCGACCCCCTCTTCCAGCTTCATGCGGCGGTCGGGAGCTATCTCATCGCTGGGCCCCATTTTCTTTTTGGAGGCGGCAGCGCTTTTTTTCTTGGTTTTTTTCTTGGTTTTCTTCTCCGCCATTCCGGCATTCCTCCATTGCTATGTCTAATGCGGCCATTCCGCCGAGGCGCCGCGGGGCGTTACTCGGCCGGCGCAACCGCTTCCTCGACCTGTTTTTCGAATGTCACGGTTATGCATTCCGCCGGGCAAACCTCGACGCATTTGTAGCATACCACGCACTGGTCGTAATAGCGCGCGTACAGCTCGTAGTCTTTGCGGTCGGTCTCGCGGAATTTCCATTTCTTGGTGGGCCCGGTGATGAACACGGTCATGGGACACGTCCGCAGGCATTCGCCGCAGTCGAGCGGGCCGAGGCACTTTGAATTGTCAACGTCTATCTTTGGAAGCATCATCGTTCCTCCGCTCGACCCCTTACCAGTTGTCCGCCAGCGCAGGGAAAGCGCTCCTCTCCACGAGCGTGATCGCCTTGGTGGGACACACACTCTCGCACAGGCCGCATCCGAAGCATTTCATCATGTCGACGCCGGTTTTCTCGTCATAGACCTTGAAGAACATCGCGCGGAAATGGCATCTGGGGATGCACTTCTTGCAGCCGATGCATTTCTCGGGGTCGATCTCGGCGACGTATTCGCCTTTGAGTATGAATTTGAAGTCGTAGTCGAGCCGGTTACGGATGGCGACGCAGCCGGGATACTCGCACTGGCACATGCCGCCTATGTACGGCAGGCCGAACACGTCTATCGTGTGCACGAGGCCGGCATCGTCGGCGACGTCGGCCCAGCGTTTGGCCTCGTTCGGCGACATAAACTCCACGCCGCCGCGATAGGTCTCGGGCCAGCGCTCCCACTTGTACATGCCCGGGCCGATGCCGATGCATGTGAAGTTCTTCTCATCCGGGAGCCCAACCGATGCGCGCCTGCACACGCACGTCATCCGCGCTATCGGGTAGGCGATGTCGAATATCTGCTTGCTCTCCTCCAGCGTCACGACCTGCGCGAAATGAACCTTGTAGGCCTTTTCCAGTTCCTCCAGCTTTATGCGCTCCTCCTCGTCGAGCTTGCCGGCGGCGCGCGCCCTGATTATATCGTTTATCACGGCGCCGCCCATGCCTGCGGCCTGCGGGTCGGCGTCGGCGCCACTCGAGGCGTCGCCCTCCCTGCGCACCTTGTACAGCCTGCGAGCATAGTTGGCGGGGTTAAGGTACCATTTCCCGCCGTCGCCGTACTCTTCGCAAAAACGACACATTGCGTTCCTCCCTGTAGCGTAATTCTAAAAGGAATCCCCCCGGCGCGGGTGAATGCGGTCACGAGTTCAAGGCGTCCCGCCCAGCTCCTCGAGCTTGGCGCGCGCTTCGGCAAACCCGGCGTCGTACTCGAGCACGCGCCTGAGCTGCTCGACGGCTTTAGCCTTGTTTCCGGCGCGAAGAAAGTCGATAGCCCTTCCGAAATGCCTTAAGGCAAGCTCGGGATTCTCTTCGGCCGGTTCGTGAACGTGTCCCTGATGCATAGTCGGGAGATTTCATCAAGAAAAGCAACCAACACGAAAATCTTAGCACATCCCGAAGACCTATTGCAAGCAAATTCCCGCGGCAAGGTAAAAAACGGCAAGGGTTTGCGGGGGGCAGGGGAATCGGCCATTATTACCTATTCATGCCGCAGTGCGGTGATCGGGTTCATGGCGGCGGCGCGGTAGGCGGGGTAGATGCCGAAGATGAGGCCGATGAGGATCGAGATGCCGAAGGCGGCCAGGAGCGACCACAGGCGGATGATGGTTTCCATGCCGGCGAAGCTTGTTATTATGAACGGCAGCGATATGCCAAGCGCGAGCCCGACGGCGCCGCCGAAGCCGGAGAGCAGCACG
>CBFDAY010000221.1:0-5264 GCA_965602895.1 uncultured bacterium | reverse complement strand
ATTAGAATATGGCAATTATGATGCCAAACAAGGCACGCTACATATTTCACGCTATATCAAGGGCTTACAAAATCACTCTTGATTTCGAATCCGGGGCGTGCCTCGTATTCATGTAGTGTCTTGGATAGTCATGTCTCAATTAGATACATCGCGGCCGACAGGTCGGTATGAAACTGCGGAGGGGGCTCAGCGACTGCTGTTTCGCAGGAGGGAGCCGATCGAGGATGAAGGGTCAAGCTCCAGTTCGGGACTCCGGGCCGTACCGGAGAGTTTGAAGTAGACTTCAGCGCCACTTTCAACGAGAGCGTCCAGCACATACTCCGCCCCCATATTGACGAGCGACTTGTCGCCTACTATGGGAGATTCCTTGAAAACGATGGAGAATGAGCCGTCGAGGGCGCTCTGCTCGAGCGGGTCGGAAAGGTAAATCGTCCCCGTCCCCGAAAAGTCATAGGCCATACCCTTCACCCGGAGTTTATTAACGGCGATCTTCCCGTCTTTCGCGGAGAGCTTGGATTTCAGCTCAACATCAGAGTTCTCAGGCAGAATTATGCTGCCGAGATCAATAGCGGGCACGTAGATATCGCGTCCTATCGCGATCGCGCGGCCGTTGAGCCTTGCGAGATCGTCGTTATCCAGCTCGCCCTCAACATCGGCGTTACATATGCCTTCCACCTCAACATCCGCCCCCAGGAACTCGGTCAGTTCGGAGATATCCACCTCCCTGGCCCTTGCATCAAAAGCCACGTGCGACGACTCGGATGAGCCTCCGGCGGATGACGCCTTCGTGTTGACATCGAGCCACAGCGTCCCGCCGAAAAAGTCACTGTTCACGCCGAGTTCCAACTCACCGAAGAGAAGCGAAAGAACGGATATCTTGCCGGAGAGTTCTTTTATCTCAATTTTCTGCCGACGGCCCCGCATTTCGATGGGCACGGTGAGGTTGGTAAGAACAATATTGAGAGGGAAGGTGACGCTTATGCCGTTGACGGTTGTGCCGCTCGGGGCGTGGCGAAGCAGAGTCTCGCCCGCAATATGCTCCAGACGTGAATAAGGTCGCAGAAACAGAACGGCAACCGCGAGAAAAATAGCCGCGCCGGCGCCAAACATAGCGACGCGCCTCAGCCCTATCCCTCTCCTGGAATTTATTATTTCATTACTCGGGACGATGGAAGCTCCCCTCCCCTTAAACGCCTACAGTTTAACCGGAACTGCCCGGCGGCTTCTTCGTTTTCCCGGGTTTCGTTTTGGCTCCGGCCTTCGGTTCGACCGGCAAGAATCTTACATTCTCAACCTTCGGCGGCTCTGGTCTTTCAATCGCGCCGGCGGCGCCTCTCTCGGCGCCGATAATGTCCTCCAGAGACTGGTCCTCAGGCAACGGATCGGCGGACTTTATCTCCATTTTCGGAATGATAATCGTGTCAAACTGGACAGCCATGAAGTCGCTCCCGTCAATGACGACCTTGCCGACAAACTCCAACTCTTTCACCCCGTTCTCGCCGATATCGACGGTCACTTTAACCGAGCTTCCTTTCTCATACATAGGCAGAAAACCTCCGTGACAGATATACTTGTCCGACTCAATAATTAATTATATTGGGATGAAGGACTGCATGTCAATAAGACAAGAGACTATTCTGCGAGATTCTTCGCTACGCTCAGAATGACGACTATTATCTGCTCCGAGTAGTATATTTGGATGAAGGACTGCATGTCAATAAAGCAAGAGACTATCTATCAGACTGCGGTTTCCTGATTTGACATTCGTCATAAATTTTGTTAGAGTTTTCCCAATTGAGTTGCAAGAAAGCGACTCCGCGGCTGTATGAGTTTTCCCACAACTCCCATCACGCGCCTGCGGGCTGCAACATTTATGATCCGGGAACTTTAGAAACCGGCCGCCATCACCACTTCGATTTTGTTCAGAGAGGATGTGTTTGCCAATGCTAAAAAGACTCGCGCTTGTCATTCCGCTAACGATAGCCATCTCCCTTTCGATATTGACATGTGCCGAAAAAGCGGAGAAACAGGACCAAGAGACTATTAACGCTCAGATAGCCGTAAATCGTATCCTCAAGGAAGCGAGCGAGTTGCAAGACGAGCCTACGGCCCTGGCAGCCGACGCCGAGGCTCTCTCCAGCGAGGCAAAGAACCTGCGCGAATCGGCTGAGAGCCTGATCGAGCAGGCCGACCATCTCAGGGATAGAGCGGCCGCGCTGGAAGAAAAGGCCGATGCCATCATCAGAAGAGCGGAGACGCTGGACCAAAAAATGTCCGCGATTCGGGGCTCCGCCTCCACGCTCAGGGCGTTATACCAGGAAGACAAAGTCGATCTGGCCGAGCCCTCCGCACTGGGAAGCACAACAACGATTCTCATCATTATCATCCTCGTCGCCGCCCTCATCATCCTGTACATAATTGTCAGGAGACGCCGCCTCGAACGGGAAGAGGAAGAGAGGCTGGCGGCGATAAGACGCCAACAGGCCGTCTACAGCCCAGCGGTGTCTGCAGAGGAGCCGAAAGAGGAAGAGAAGGAAGAAGAGAAAAAAGAAGACGAACAGCCGTCGGAAACCGACAAGCCGGAGGAGCAAAAGGATTAAGCCTCCCCGGAAAGCCCGCGATTCAAGGCGCGCCGCAGCGGCAAGTGGCGCGCCTTCTTTTTCGAATAGGCCGAATCCGACATTCATCGTTCGACGCATCGGGCGCGAAAAAAAAGGGATCGCCGCGAGTCCCGCGCCAGGCCTTTGACTTAAACGGGAACTTTTGTTATAATCCTGCGAGTTTCAAAAAAATCCAAACCCAAGAAACACTTAAGGTAAAGATATGATTGCCAACAGGATGAAGATGATAGATTCTTCCGGAATCCGGAAGGTGTTCGACCTCGCAGCCAAGCTTGAGAATCCCATAAACTTGAGCATCGGCCAGCCCGACTTCGATGTGCCGAACAAGATCAAAGAGGTCGCCATCGACAGCATCCGCAAAGGATTCAACAGCTACACCGTCACCCAGGGCATCCAGGAACTGAGGGATGCCGTTTGTGAGGACTACCGCAACCTTCACGGAGTCGAATTCGATGACATTCTGATAACTTCGGGGGTCTCGGGAGGCCTGACCCTCGCTTTTATCGCCCTGGTCGAAGAAGGCGACGAGGTGCTCCTGACAGACCCGTACTTCGTCATGTACAAGCATCTGGCAAACCTCTTCGGCGGGAAACCGGTGTTCGTCGACACATATCCCGACTTCGCGGTGCTTGCCGAAAAGCTGGAAGAGAAAGTTTCTCCGAAAACGAAAATGCTCGTCATCAACAGCCCCTCGAATCCCACAGGGAGGATTTATTCGGCCGACGAGCTTCGCGCGATTGCAGAGTTCGCGCGCAAACACGACCTGCTGGTGATAAGCGACGAGATCTATGACCACTTCATCTACGACCAGCCTCACGAGACATTCGCGAAATACTACGAGAAAACGCTGCTGCTGAACGGATTCTCCAAATCCTCGGCGATGACAGGCTGGCGCGTCGGCTATGCGGCGGGACCGCGCAAGGTGATAGAATCCATGAAGACGCTGCAGCAGTACAGCTTCGTCTGCGCGCCCTCGTTTGCCCAGAAGGCAGGCATCGCGGCCCTGAACCTCGACATCAGCAAGCATATCGCAGAATACCGCGCCAAACGCGACCTCATCTACGAAGGGCTCAAAGACCATTTCGAAGTCGAGAAGCCGGGCGGCGCATTCTACATTTTCCCGAAGGCGCCGGGCGGAGACGGGGTGAAGTTCGTTGAAAAGGCAATCGGACGCAACCTGCTCGTAATTCCCGGCAACGTTTTCTCAGAAGAGAACACCCATTTCCGCATCTCTTTCGCGGCATCCGACGACGCCATAAAGCAGGGCGTCGAGATACTCCGGCAACTGGCTGAAGAATTCTGAGCCGGACCACCAGAGGTGAATCAAGATGGCGCTTGACAGGGGCACGAGAAAAGCCGCCTTCGTACATTCCGTGGAATTATTCTCAATGATCGGGACGCTTGCGGGCGCCGGCCTGGGAATATACAACACACTCGGCGGCGCGCCCATCGACCTTGTGATCAGCGCCTTCAAATTCGGCTTCCTCGGGTTCATCGGCGGCTCGGCCGTCGGAATCGTTTTGGGTTTGATCTCCATGATTCTGGGGACTATATTCGGCAGACGCTGAAACACAGGGCACTAAAAACATGGACGACATCGAGAAATCCTTCGTCGAGCGCAGGGGCTGGCCGAGATCGATTATCGACAGATTGGTAACGGAAGCCCAGTTGCTGCTGCCCGCGCATCTTCAGGAAAATCCGCCTGCCGCCGAGGTCGTCAATCTAAGCGTGTCGGGTGCGGGAGTTCTGATACCGATACGGCTCGAAAAAGGAACGCAGGTGAAACTGCAGATAATGGGAAAGGATGTCCCGAGTCTCGAGCTCAAGGCCGAGGTGCGCTGGGCCGCTCGCTCGCCCGTGTCCACGGGCAAATACCCGGCGGGCCTCAAGTTCTTGCCGCTGGAAAGCGAAAGGCAGACCGCTCTTCAAGCTTTCATCGACGCAATGCGAAAACACCGCCCGACTTCAAAGTAATCCACCCCGCAATTTTTGACCATTCCCCCACCTTCTCTGAGCCTTCAACTTCGGCAGGCCTACCCCGCCTACCCGCCTGCGACCGGCGTCAGAAGCGCGACCTCGTCGCCGTCGGAAAGCCTGTGCTCCGCGTCGCGCCTATGACCGTTCACAAGAAGAGTCGTGCCGCCGCGCAGAGCGCCGGTGGCGGGATCAATCAGCAGGTTGTGGAATTTTTCGTCGTTTCGCTCCAGCAGATGATCTATCAGCGAGCCGACTAGGGGAGAGCCAAGCTCAATGGTATCCTCTTTCGACCGGACGACGTCGGTGAAAGCGCCCAGATATCTGATTTTTATTTCCAGCTTCTCATCCATGCGCCAAAAACCTAAACAACCGCTTTTTCCTTTTCGAGCACGTCGGCGACATCCGAAAGCCCGAGCGATTCGAGTTTGGCGCGCGTCTGCAACGACGAATGCTTGTCCCATCCATGTCGCTCGTAGTATTCGTCGAGCAGGTCGTCAAGGTAGTCCGCCGCTTTCATCCCCTTGCCATACTCGAATGTCACCGGTTCGTTCATCCACCTGTCGCATAGCCGGTCGTCCTTGCGCCGCAGGCCTATGCGAGAGTTGAAAGCTTTCTCAAGGTTGCACGCGCGCTCGCCCGCGATCAGCAGTTCCTCGTGCGTCAAGG
>CBFDAY010000220.1:0-5287 GCA_965602895.1 uncultured bacterium | reverse complement strand
CCCCAGCACCTCGGAAACCACGCCCAATACCCGTCCCGGGTCGCGACCCTCCGTGATTGCACGAAGCGAAGGCCGCTCGCGCCCGTCTTCTTCTCCGGAAAGAAAGCGGGCCTTTATGCGCGCCACAAATTCCTCGCCGCCAAGCATGAGCTGCCCGACAACCTCCGCGAACGGGTTCGGGCACCCTTGCTCTATCCCCTCGCGCACGAACGCCGCATAGCTGCGCCTGCCGCGCTCGTTGTCGCCCCCGAAAAAGCCCAGAACCTCCGAATACTCCACAAACGGCTCCCTTCGCCTCAGCGAGACGTAACCGCCATAGCTGCTCCACCGATGCTTCGACAAAACGGCCCTTTGCTCGCGCGCGCTTTTTCTCGCCACGCTCCTTACTCGCACGGGATTGAGGTGCAGATAGCGCGATGCCTCGAGCAGATAGGCGTCTCGTTCCACCACCACGGCATGATACCGGCCCCGGTATAAATGCCCGCTGCGGCGATGCCTCCGGTTAAACGCCATCGTATAGCTCCCGTTGAAATGCATCATGAACTCCGACAGATTCGGCTTCGGGGTTTCAATGAGCAGATGATAATGGTTTCGCATGAGTACGTAACACGAAAGCCGCACCCCGTAGCTATCCAACGACCGCTCAAGCCGTTCGAGAAATGTCCGCCGGTCGGCATCATCCCGAAAAATCGGTCGCCGTTCGTTCCCGCGACAGGCAACGTGATAGTACGCGCCCGCAAATTGTATCCTCAAAGGCCTGCTCATGCTTCAGACCATATCATAAAAAATACACAAAATCAAGACTAAAGACCTGACCCCTTTTAAGACCGAAGTTTCTTCCCACTTGGGCGTTTTGTGGGGCTTGGTCGGCTGAAATAGCTCTATTGACCCGATGACGCTCCCGTCTGATTCTCAACTAAAGGCTTACTCCCCCAGCGGAGTTTTATTGGGCCGCCCCCCCCAAATAGCCGAAACTACAGGAATTTAGAGAAAAATGAAAAAAAATTCCTTTTGGGCTTGCCAAAACGGATAGTTAGGGACAGTATTGGTCTTGAAATAAGTTTTAGGAATGGTTATTATTTGCATAAAAGCGGGTGGCTGATTTGCCTTCTCCCAAAGAACTCAGGATGACCAAACAGCGGCAAACAATCATGGATGTGCTCGAAAACGGCAAGGATCATCCGCCTGCAGATGAGATCTATAAGAGGGTGCGCCGGAGGCTTCCCCGCATCAGCCTCGGCACCGTTTACCGAAATCTCGACCTCCTCTCCGAGCACGGCATGATCAGGAAGCTTGAGTTCGCGGGTTCGCAGAGGAGATTTGACGGCAAGACGGACAATCACTATCATGTTCGCTGTACCGCATGCGGGCGTATAGAGGATGCGCCTCTCGATCCGATGACAGGGCTCGAGGATGAGCTTCGGGACGCGACCGATTATGAAATCACCGGGCATAGGCTTGAATTCATCGGGCTGTGTCCGCAGTGCGCACAACAAAAGAGATGCTCCATCGGAGCGGATACATCAAACTAAATGGAAAGGAGAAACACAGATGGGACTCAGTGGATCGAAGACCGAGAAGAACATCCTGACAGCGTTTGCGGGGGAATCGCAGGCTCGCAACCGTTACACCTACTTCGCCAGCCAGGCGAAAAAAGATGGTTTCGTGCAGATTTCGGATATCTTCACCGAAACGGCCGACCAGGAAAAGGAACACGCCAAGCGGCTGTTCAAGCTGCTCGAGGGCGGTGAAGTTGAGGTCCAGGCCGCGTTTCCCGCGGGAATCATCGGTAAGACGGCCGATAACCTCAAAGAGGCCGCCGGCGGGGAAAACTACGAATGGACGGATATGTACCCGTCGTTTGCAAAAGTCGCCCGTGAGGAGGGCCTGGATGATATCGCCGGCATATTCGAATCCATCGCGGTCGCCGAGAAGCAGCACGAAAAGCGTTACCTTGCCCTGATGGCCAACATCGAAAATGGAAAAGTCTTCAAGAAGGACAAGCCGGTCGTATGGCGCTGCCGCAACTGCGGTTATTTGCACGAAGGCGTCGAAGCGCCGAAAGAGTGCCCGGCATGCGTGCACGCGCAGGCTCATTTCGAGCTGCTGGGAGAGAACTACTGAGATCAACCGCAACGAAGGGATGCCTGGACGCTCACGGCCAATCGAAAGGAACCACAGATGCAAGAGAGAGCGGGCGCAGTGACTATGAGAGGGAATCCGCTAACCCTGCTGGGAGACGAGGTCAGGGTCGGCGAACAGGCTCCCGACTTCACGGTAGTAGGCAACGATTTGGCGCCGGTTGAATTTGCAGCTTTCAGAGGCAAGGTTTGCATCATCTCCTCGGTGCCCTCGCTGGACACTCCAGTGTGCGACATGGAGACGAGGCGATTCAACGAGGAGGCTGCAAAGCTCGGACCCGACGTTGCCGTTCTCACCATCAGCATGGATCTTCCTTTTGCCCAGAAGCGTTGGTGCGGGGCCGCCGGTGTGTCGGCGGTTCAAACGCTTTCGGATCACCGCGACGCTTCTTTCGGCGCTGCCTATGGCGTTCTCATAAAGGATCTGCGGCTTCTGGCCAGGGCAGTGTTCGTTGTAGACAAGGAAAGTGTCGTTCAATACGTCGAGCTCGTCAAGGAAATCGCCGACGAGCCCGATTACGACGCGGTATTGGCTGCGGTCGGCAAATTGATATGAGACCCGAATCGCAACCAGCGGGAAGTCGGGTGTTGCAAGTGCATTTAACAATGAGTGTAAAGGAAGGAGATGGAAAATGACCGAGAAACTGCAGATTTACAAGTGCGAGATATGCGGAAACATCGTGGAGATGCTCCATGCGGGCGCAGGCGAACTGGTGTGCTGCGGGCAAGCAATGAAGCACTTTGCAGAGAACACGGTGGACGCCGCGAAGGAAAAGCACGTGCCGGTGATCGAGAAAGCGGGGAATGACGTTACGGTGAAGGTCGGCAGCGTGGCGCACCCGATGGAAGAAAAGCATTACATCGAGTGGGTCGAGCTCGTCGGCGGCGACAAAGCCTACCGCCAGTTCCTGAACCCGGGAGAGGCGCCCGAGGCTACGTTCAGCATCGACGCCGAAAATGTAACCGCACGCGAGTATTGCAATATTCACGGACTCTGGAAAGCCTGATCGCCATGCTGAGCGAGAAATAGGGCTGTTCATGCTGGACCGTGAACTCGGACAACGCGTGTTCACGCCTCCGGTCGATTCGGGGCAGGCCTGACCCCCGGCTCGCCAAAACGCAAAAGGAGAAAGATAAATTGGCCAACCCAGAAGAGATGTGGCAATGCCAGACCCCAAACTGCGGCTATATTTATAATCCCGACAGAGGCGACAAGAAAGGCAAGATACCCAAAGGCACCTCATTTGAGGATCTGCCGGACGACTGGAAATGCCCGCTTTGCGGCGTGGGGAAAAAGATGTTCAGGCCCATGGCCGGCCCCGGCTCCGTTGCGGAAGAAGGCATTTAATAGAGCGAAAAACCTGCCCCTGAGAGGTCCGATAATGGAAGACACCGCAAAAATCCCTGAAAAGCCTTATTGGAAGTGTAGCAATTGCGGCTACACGCTGCAGGCCGAGGCTCCGCCCGACAGGTGCGAGTCCTGCAACGAGAGCTGCGAGTTCGCCGATGTGACCTGCTATGCGCCGGAATGCGGGTTCAAAGGCGTTGATCCCCGATTGTGAGAAACACGGCGCAGCGGACTCGAAGACCTTAATTGTGCCGCCCTGATACTGCCCGAGACGATATGCTGCCGCGAATGTGATGAGGAGAACCGAAGGGGAGAAGCTTGTATGGACAAGAAATGGAAGTGCCTCGTATGCGGCTACATTCATGAAGGCGACGCGCCCCCGGAAGAATGCCCTTCATGTGGAGCCCCCAAGAGCCAATTCATCCTGCTTGCGGAATTACCCGACGAATTGACCCCGACTCTCAAGCGGGCATTTGCCGAAGAATCGAAAGCCCACGTGCGCAACATGGCGTTCGCCCGGAAGGCCGAGCGAGACGAGCTGCCGCAGGTCGCCAGGCTCTTTCGCGCCGTCGCCGAGGCCGAGAGGGTTCACGCAAACGAATACTTGAAATACTTCGAAGGCCTGATCGGCGACACCGAGGAGAACCTGAAGACAGCCTTCGAAAACGAAATCAAGGCCAACACGGAGAGCTATCCGCCTCTGATTAAGCAGGCGCTCGATCTGGACCGGGAAGACGTGGCCGGCAGCTTCAGCCGCGCAAAAGACGTCGAGGAAAGGCACGCCGAACTGTACAAAAACGCCCTCAACGCAATGATGGCGGACGAGGAGCCGGAGTACCATGTCTGCCAGGTATGTGGATACGTTTTTGACAAAGATCTGCCCGATCGATGTCCGGTCTGTCGGGCTACGACGGAGAATTTCAAAAAAACAGCCTAATTTCGCAAACAATATTAACCATATCCCGGGGAGCGAAATCGGTCGATTCGGGGGGATATTCGGACTCGAATGCTGCCGCGACGCTTTGAAAGTTCCCTTGGCCCGAACGATGAAAGGAGGCGCCGAGCGTTATGGATGTCCTTATGCTCTAAAATAGGGACAGACACCAATTTTCACAGGGGAAAATGTCCGCGGCGACTCGCCGCCGTAGATTCGAGACTGTCCCCGTCCGTGAAATGTGGTTGCCTCATGGAAACTCCAACCCGCCGCCTTGACGACTCGCTATCCGAAAACATATAATAAGTTGCGGAAACAGAAATCTTTTTAGTAAAGAGAATCTTGTTCCCATGAAAAAGCTCCTTGTCATTGTCGTCTCCCTCATGGTTTTTCTCTGCCTGTTCACCATCGTTTTCCAATGGCACTTCGGGTCGACAAGCGTTCCCGGAGCGTCTATGGAAAGGTCCGAAGTGGATCGAAGAGAATTCCTGCAAACGATCGCCGATTCTCTTGATGACGATAACGCTGCGAAATACTATCTAATGGCGACGCTGGAGCGTGCGCCTCTGCCGGAAGACGACGCGCTTTGGGATCGCTTCCAGAATGCTGTTGGAGAAGGCTGGAAAGAAGACGATCCGGAACTAGAGAACTACATTGTAGCTAACGAGCCTGCGTTTGACCTGATAAAGAAAGGCGCAGAACAGAAGCACTATCTCATTCCCACAAAGGAACCATCCGAGGACTTTCTGTATTTGGGTGATTTTCGGCATTTTGCCCGGCTATTGGTTGTAAAAGGAAGGTTGCATGAAAGAAAAAGGGAACAAAGAAAAGGAGCAGAGATATATTCCGATCTGCTCCGTTTTG
>CBFDAY010000219.1:0-5330 GCA_965602895.1 uncultured bacterium | reverse complement strand
TCTCCCGCAGGTATGCCCGGCCCACGCTCTTCTTCGGGGCGCTGTGTCGGGCGCCCATGGAAACCGCATGCACTCTGCCTATCGCCTTTTGAATTGCGTTCATAGCTCCTTACATCCGCCACGAGCCTTGTCGCATCTTTGTATCAGAAAGGCCTGCGCCTTTGGAGTGGAGTCCGGTTTTTTCATTATTCATGAAGTCTCACGACCCAAAGGGGCAAAAGCGTCGAAGGCCGAGCAACTTGGCTGCTCCCGCAATTGTCACCCCATAGAAAATCGTTTCCGTTTTTCTGTCCCGGAATGGCTCTATGGTCCCGTTAACGAGGGTTGTGCCGGTTACGAGCAGGATGTCGGCTTCCTTGAGCATTTGTTCTGTCTTTTCGGGCCCGAAGATGGTCACTCCGAAAACCTGTTTTCCGATGTTACTCTCGTCCATATCCGTCACGCTGAGCCTGAAGCGATCGCTGAGCTTCTCCAATATCCGGGGTTGGTGGCCGATCATTGCAATTCGCGCAGACGGGTTTTCGAGGCTTAACATTTTCAAACACTCCTCGGCGCAGCGTACAGGAGCATCGTCCCTGCAATGAACGGTTTGCTCAACCACTCCGAGATACCGCGTTACGGCATTCAAGGAGGCAACAAAGAGCGCGCGCCGGAAGTTGTTCTCAAGTTTCATCTGCGCCACTTCGGAAATCTTCCCGCTCCACTCGCCGCACATATCCGTAAACGCATGGCCTCTTGCATTCTGGAAAGTTGCCTCCATCATTCGTTCCCTGCCCTTAAGGATCGGGTAATCATCGGCTTCGGGATTCCCAATGGCCTCACCCGGGCTCAAGGGTCTTGCGGAGATGGACACCGATTCATCACCGAGACCATGCTCGTCGATTAATTCAGCGAACGCTTCTCTCAATTGTTTGAATATTTTGCCCACTTGTGTTATTGGGAACCCGCGTTCTATTGCCTCCGCTTAGATTGGAGCGGATGGCTATGGTTTGTCCGCCATATCTTCGACTGCCTGATAATATATCAGGCCGTCTCGCCTGGTTTCGCTCAAGATTTTCCGATCTTCCAGTCTTGCCAGGTGTTTCAGCACCTCGTTCCTGTGCGCCCCTAACCCGTCCGCAATATCATCAAGTGTGCATGGGCGCCTTCGCAGGAGAGATAGCACATCTTTCGCCATCGACCTTCCTCTTTGTGTTGCGGCGGCTTTCTCGAAAGGAGCTATCACCTCGGCATGCTCACCGAATAAAGTCTTGCCCATATTCATCGTTGCCAAGGATACCCTCAGCGCGAAGTCCTCAGCCGGAGGCCGAACGACGGTATTCAACTGAACCTTATCCGGTCGGATGGCATCAACATGCCGCTTGATTTTCAGGATCTCCGGGGTTATCGAATTAACGCCACCGAGCAGAAACACTTCGAGCCATACCTTGCCGCGATAAAGCCTGCGAAACTCGACAAGCCCCTCCACGACTTTTTCAAATTCCAGGTCGGGATGCGGTCGATTAATTTGCCTGAAAAGCGTCGAGTCGCCCGCGTCGAGAGACGGAAGCACCAGGTCGGCGCCCATCAGGGCTTCTCGTACCTGTCCGTCCCACAAGAGCGAGCCATTGGTCAGCACCGCAACCGGAATGCTCGTACGCTTTTTGATTGACTCAATCAGTTCGCCGATGTCAGAGTGCAGGGTCGGCTCGCCCGAGCCGGAAAGGGTAATGTAATCCGGCTGGGCCCCATCGCTCAGCGTTTGCCAAAGTTGCTCCTGCACTTCGGCCAGAGGCACGTATTGCTTCCTTTCGATGGTCGGCTTCGTGGTGCGGCCGAGCTGGCAGTAGATGCAGTCGTAGCTGCACGTCTTAAACGAAACCAGGTCGACGCCGAGCGAAAGCCCCAAGCGGCGCGAGGGTACCGGGCCGAAGATAAACGTTTGCTTTGCGGGCGCCATCGTCTTGTATCGCCTTCCCTCTCAAGTGTAGAGACCGACCATATTTTCGCTACAGTTGCCGCTGCTCCTCCTCAATGGTCGCAGATGTTCTCACCCGTCTGGAGCGACTCGCTCAGGTAAGCCGTCACAATGGCCTCGGGCCCTTGGGTGGGCGCCCCGATAATCACGCGTATCCCGTTTTGGGCGAAAAGGTCCTGCGCACGGCTTCCCATGCCGCCCGCTATGATAACAGTGGCTCCTTGTTCGTGGAGCCACCGGGGCAGGAGCCCGGGCTGGTGGTCGGGTGCAGGAATCATTTGGGTCCGCGTGATTTCCCTTTTTTCAGGGTCTACTTCAATCAAGGCGAACTCCTCGCAATGACCAAAATGTGCGCTCAGCCTACCTCCGGCGATCGGAATTGCAACTTTCATCTTTTCCCTCCTCTTTTTCTCTCTTTTATCAGGCCAGGGCTTGCTTCTTCGCGCCCAGGTCTAATATTGGTTTGACGGCTTCAGCAAATGCCCTCGCTGTCTCGGTCTCGGCATACTGCTGACAAAACGGCCTGCCGTTGTCGCTTGCCGTGACAACGTCGGGATCGATTGGAATCTTACCCAGAAACGGCACGCCCATCTCATTCGCCATATCTTGTCCGCCGCCGGATTTGAAGATTTCCGACCGGGCGCCGCATTCGGGACAGACAAACCCGCTCATATTCTCGATGACCCCCAACACCCGCAGCCCGACTTTATGGCAGAAACTGATCGATCTCCTAACGTCCGCAAGCGCAATCTCCTGGGGGGTCGTTACTACCACCGCGCCGGAAGCGTCCTCGATCAACTGGACTACCGACAGGGGCTCATCGCCGGTGCCGGGCGGCGAATCGATTATGAGATAGTCGAGCTCGCCCCATTCCACGTCGCGCAGGAATTGCCTGATCATGCTCATCTTCAGCGGGCCTCGCCAAATGACGGCGTCATCGGCGCTCGGCAGAAAGAAGGCGATCGACATCACCTTGAGCTTGTCTTCGTAGTTCATCGGCACGATGGCCGTCTCGCCGTTGAACTGCGGGCGATTGCTCTCCAGCCCAAGCAGTTTCGGAATACTCGGCCCGTGAATGTCCACATCCAGGAGGCCGACCTGTTTTCCGGCGGCCGCGAGTGAAACGGCCATATTGACCGCCACCGTGCTCTTGCCGACCCCTCCCTTGCCTGAAAACACGAGGATCTTATGCTTCACCTGGCACATTCGCCTGAGCAGCGCCTGCCTGTCCTCGAAGTCCTCGGCGCTCTCGTCCGGTTTTCGCTGCGTTGCGGAACAATCCGTCTTATCGCAACTGCCGCATGATTTTTCGTCTTTATCCATTCTTTCTCTCCTCGACAAATATGGTTTTCTCAACATGCAGAATGTTAATTATGAGTCCCGGAGCCCAGTTCCAGGACTTGGGCGATGCGCTTCCACATCCGCCTTATCTCTTGGGATATGGGGCCGTTGGAATGCTCGACCACGCTGGTTTTTGCTATCTGCGCGCTCGTCACCGCATTGTCATAAGGGATACGGCCCACGATCTCGACTCCCGTTTCACGGCAATGTTCTTCTATGCGTGAGGACATATCGGGATTGAGGTCGCATTTGTTTACACAGGCTGCGGTCCTAATTTTGAAGTGGGCCGCGAGCTGTTGCACGCGTTCGAGGTCGTGGAGGCCGGAAAGTGTCGGTTCGGTCACCGCCAACACCAGATCGGCTCCCGTAACAGAGGCTATCACCGGACATCCGATTCCCGGCGGCCCATCAATCAGGACCATTTGGAGGTCTTCTTTCTCCGCGATCATCCTCGCCCGATTTCTGACCAATGAGACAAGCTTGCCTGAATTACCTTCGGCGATGCCGAGCTTGGCATGGACCATCGGGCCATGGCGTGTTTCCGAAACGAACCATTCCCCATTGACAACTTCTTCGAACTCTATCGCATCCACCGGACAGAAATGAGTGCATACACCGCACCCCTCGCAGGCAATCAGGTCTATTTTGAAAGTGACAGGGCCACTTGTGTTTCCGTCGGTCGAGATAGCGTCGAATCTGCAAACCTTCTCACACTCGCCACACTCGTTGCAGCGTTCCGCCACTATGCCGGCCTTCTTGCCTCCTCGAAATGATTCCCGGTGATGGATGCGTGTGCCGACCACCATGTGAAGGTCGGCCGCATCGACATCGCAGTCGGCCAGCACTTTACTTTCGGCTAGCGCGGCAAAACAAGCAACCAGGCTCGTCTTGCCGGTGCCGCCCTTTCCGCTTATGACGACTAGTTCCTTCATGTATTATCTCTCACACTCCCTTTTATGGAAGAAGCTTGGGCTTTCGGCTTGCCTTGCCTTGCCCGATCCGATTATGAGTTTGTGAAATCATGGAACCGTCTCGGCTTGTTACGGATCATTGCGAGATTTCAGCATCTGAAGCATCTTTTCCCACATCTCGGTCAATTTGTCCCTGAGGTCCGGCACGGCTTCCAGCACCATTTCACCGCGCGAATATGCTTCGGCGATTCTGCGGTCATCGGGGATTTCGATCAGCAGGGGGATGTCCTCGCGAGCGCAGTATGACCGAACCTCGTCATCGCCTACGTCGCAACGGTTGATGATGATGCCAAACCGAAGGCCCAATGCTCTAACCATCTCCACGGCCAGCCGCAGGTCGCTGAGCCCGAACGGGGTGGGCTCCGTCACCAGCAGGACGAAGTCGGTGTCTCTGACCGCCTCGATGACGGGACATGAAGTACCGGGAGGCGCGTCGAGAATGGTAATGCCGTCTGGAGGCACCTTCTCCTTGACGGCGTGGATGAGCGGAGCCGACATCGCTTCCCCTATTTCCATAATTCCGTGGATGAACCCGATTCCGTTGGCCGCTCCTTCTTCGATGACGCCGATTTCCCGTTGAACCTCTTGAATGGCATTTTCCGGACACAACAGCGAACATCCGCCGCAACCGTGACAGAGTTCCGGAAACGTTAGAACTTTTTCATTGATGCAGACAATGGCGCTGAACTGGCAGACCTCGCCGCACTGCCCGCATCCGGTACATTTCGATGTATCAACCTCGGGAATCGGAATGCCGACACGCGTGACGCTTCGTATCGCCGGTTTCAAGAAGATGTGACCGTTGGGCTCCTCGACATCACAATCCGCATACACCACCCGTTGGCCGTCGGACGCCAATGAGACGGCCAGGTTGGTGGCTACGGTGGTCTTGCCCGTTCCACCTTTTCCGCTCGCGACCGCGATCTTTATGCAGTCGCTTTCATTATTTGCGCTCAAAAATCACCTCTTCCGGATCATGGCGGTCCTACAGTTGAGACAACTCACCTGCTTGCAGGAAACGCCTTTCTGATGGGAAGCCGTATTCCCACAACTCGGACACA